>DAOTWI010000725.1:0-10671 GCA_034436075.1 Roseiflexus sp. | reverse complement strand
CTCAGTTCTCAGTTCTCAGTTCTCAGTTCTCAGTTCTCAGTTCTCAGTTCTCAGTTCTCGGTTCTCAGTTCTCGGTTCTCGATCATCCCCCCAAATGCCGCAGAAAGAACGCTGCAACCCGATCAACGTACCGCTGCGGATCGACCTCGTAGGATCGGGCGTGCCCCGCGCCGGGAACCTCCCAGTATTCGGCTTCGGGCGCAGCCGCGGCGAGTGCGCGACCGTGCTCCACCGGCGTAAATGCGTCGGCGTCGCCGTGGATGATCAGCACCGATCGCGGTGCAATGTCGTCGATCTCGGCGACCGGTCGCGCAGTCGTCAGGTCCGTCCCCACCACGAATTGTCCCATAAAGAGCGTTGAGGGAAGAAACATATCCGGCAACCCGCTGGCAGCCCTCCAGTGGCGCTGCATCAGCGGCTCAATCTCGGCGTAGCTGCAATCCGCCACGAGCGCGCCGATCGCTGGGTCTTCGGCAGCGGCGCCGATGGCAGAGGCGCCGCCCATCGAAACGCCAAGCACGCCGATGCTTCCGGCGCGGAACCCTTGCGCCATCAACCAGTCGACGGCGCCAAGAATGTCGTAGCGTTCAGCCAGCCCAAAACTGAAGCGCGCATCGCCGCTCGCTCCGTGCCCGCGCAGGTCGATCATCACGACGGCAAAACCGCGCTCGTGAAGACGAGCGGCAAATTCACTGAAGCGCCCCTGGAACTCCGTCGAGCGGCTGCTATCTTTGCCGTGGACGAGGATCACGGCGCGCGAGGCGCCTGGCTGCGGCAGATGCCATGCAGCGATCGCTACGTCTCCGCCGCGCGCCGGGAAACGCACCTCCTCGAAGCGCGTGCCAAAGGTTGCGGGCGTGTTGACCTCCGCATCACGTTGCGGCAGAGTCAGGATACTGGCGGCATAGGTCGAAATGCCCAGGTAAAGCGCCATCACCAGCGCGATCAGCGTCACAGTGGCGGAGATCGCCATCCGCCGCAGGCGTCCGCTGCGGCGGACGACAGTTGCAGGCGTCGTTGTCTCCATCGAGGTGGCCTCCTTCATCATCGAACAAACTGCGGCAGCCATGCCGACTGCGCTGCCAGCATCTCATCGACCATGGCGCGAATCTGTGGCAGCGTGCAGACCGCGCCAGTCAACGGGTCGAGCGAGACTGCATGATACACTGCTTCGACGCTCCCGGTCAGCGCCGCTTCAACGGTCAACTCCTGAACGTTAATGTTGGTGCGGTTCAGCGCCGCCAGTTGGGGCGGATAATCGTCGATCCGGGTTGGCTGAATGCCATTGCCATCGACCATACACGGCACTTCGACGCAACAGCCAGAGGGAAGATTGGGGATCAGGTCATCGTTTGGCACATTGCCGTTGATCCGGATCGGACGGTTGGTTTCAATCGCTTCGAGAATGAACGATCCGTACTCATGGCTCCGGTGGGAGAGCAGCGGCGCCTGACCGGTAATGAACGCCCTGATGTCCTCTTCCGCCAGGTCGCGTCGTTCGAGACAGTGCCGCAAATACCCGCCCGTGCGCCCGAAGTCGAACCAGCGGTCGTGCGGGTTGGTAAAGCGTGGGACGAGTTCTTGATCGACCATCTGCGCGTGTTTGCGAAAAAATGGTGTGTACTCGCTTGCGTGCCCGCTCGACTCGGTGACGAAGAAGCCGAAATGCCGCATCAGATCGATGCGCACCGGTTCTGCGCCATATATGTCAGGGCGTTCAGCGACTGCGAAGATGCGCGGGTAGAGGTCTTCGTCGCCGCGGCGAAATTCGAGAAAGAACGCCTGATGGTTGATCCCCGCGCAGCGGAAGACCACCTCGTCATACGGCACGCCGATCCAGTTCGCTAGCATTTCGCTTGTCCCCTGAACGCTGTGGCACAACCCGACGCAGGGGCGACCTGTCCCCTGTTCGACAGCCCAGCAGTTGATCGCCATCGGGTTGACATAGTTCAGAATCAGCGCATCGGGAGCGACATCATCGAGTTCGTTGCACAATTCGAGCAGGACCGGAATGGTGCGCAGACCCCGAAAAACGCCGCCCGGTCCTAGCGTATCGCCAACACACTGCTCGATGCCGTACTTCTGCGGGATTTCGATGTCGAGGGTATACGCCTCCAATCCTCCCTGCTGGAACGTCGTGATGACGTAATCGACGTTCCGCAACGCATCGCGCCGATCGGTCGTGGCGCGCACCGTCGCCTTGAGACCGCGCCGGTCGATCATGGTCTGCACCAGATCGCGCGCCTGGCGCAGGCGCCGTTCGTCGATGTCCATCAAGCGAATGTCGCTCTCCTGCAACGCTGGGGTCAGCAACACATCGTTCATCAGATTGCGGGTGAAGACGACGCTTCCCGCTCCAATAACTGCAATGGCAGGCACTGGCGGGGTCCTTTCTGGTTGCACATGACTCAGGCAGCACTATGATACCGTTACTTCCGAAAGTTAATTTCGTGTTATCATAGAGGTGTATGCTTCCTCTCTGCGCATGCTGCCCGTCGTAAAAAGAGATGCTGATCCTGCACATCGCCGTTGTGCTTATGCTTGCCACCGTGCTGGCGTGGTGGTGCGGGTGGGGTCTTGCCCGCCTGGCGTTGCCGTCGGCGTTGTTGCCGTTTCGCCGGTTGCTGGCGCCGCTCATCGGCTACGCAGCAGCGGTTGTTGCAGGGTACTGGAGCGTTCGCACCGTCATCGGGTTGAATGGCGCCCTGCCGATTCTGATCCTTGTCTGTACGGCGCTCAATATCCTTGCCTGGCGGCGCACCGGCGCTCCGTTCACGCGCCAGCTGCCGAGTCATGTCACGCGGATCGAAGGAGTGTCGCTTGCTCTGCTGACTCTGACGACGATTGTCATCGGTGTGGCGCCGGTGCTCCGCTACAACCAGTCAGCAGCAATCGGCGGCGGGTGGGACATCGAAGTCGCCCTGCCGATGGCGCGGTATCTGGAACGCGCTCCAATCGCCGCTATTGCGACTATGCCGGACAATCCATTGCGAGACCTTGTGGCGCATCCACCGCGAATCTCGCACAATATCGGATTTGCCATCTGGCAGGGATGTGTGGATCTGCTTGGCGGTTTCGAGGCATTCGACACCTTTACGCCATTAATTGCGTGGCTGCGAGGAATGGGTGTGCTGGCGGTCTATCTCTGGCTCCGTGCGACGCTTGGTTTGCGGATATGGGCGGCTCTGATCGGATCAACGTGGGTGAGTGCGAATGCGCTGCTGCTCTGGATTTCGTATTTCAATTTCGAGAAACAACTTGCCGGGTTTGCCCTGATACCGTTGTGTCTGGTCATTGGTCTGGCGACGGTCGAGGAGATCGCTCGCAACCGGCTGGCGGCGTGGCGAAGCGCCGTGCTGGGCGCCGTTGTGCTGGCGGCCCTGCCGGTCGTCTACTATCCGGCTATCACCGTGTGGGCGGCGCTGGCGCTTGGGTTGGGCGGGGCGCGCCTGATTGAGGCGTTCAGAAAAGGCGCCGATCCATCGGTGCGTGCGCTGATCGTTGCCGCGATTGGATTGTTTGCACTGACACTGGTGGTAGCGGCGCCGACGATAGAGGATTATTTCAACGGTTTTGACTTCCGCTACAGTTATCAGGTAACCTCGCTCGGCATATTCACCTACATTCCAGCCAGCACGATCGCAGGGTTGACGCCGTTTTCCCTGGATAACGGCGGGGTTCCCCTTCCGAATGGCGCGGTGCAGGCTGCCAGCATTGCACTCGTCGTCTTGATAGCAACGGCTTTCGTGCCAGGACCCCACCGTGCGCGGCTGGCGGGCGTGCTCGTGGGAGGCGTGGCGTATCTCGCCTGGGTGCGCTGGTGGCAGGCGTATCCGTATGCGTACATGAAAGGCGCCGCCTATGTCAGTTTTGCTTTGCTGGGCGTGGCAGCAGCAGGCGTTCAGGGTCTCTGGCAGCAACCGGCGCCGCGCTGGTTGCCCGCAGCCCGCCGTGCATACGCTGCGATGGCGTTTCGTTGGTTCTCGGTCGTAGCGGCGCTGGGTTTGTGCGCGTTGATGGGCGTCAATCAGGCGCGTGTCGTCAGCGCCCACATGGCACGTCCCGGTCTCTATCCTGATGACGCGCCAGCGTTGCTCGAACTGCGCAAACTTGTGCCGCCAGGGAGCACCGTCACGATGACCTCCGACAAACGGGTGCGCGGCGTGACGAATGGCTTTGCTGCATATGCGCTCGACCACGCAGTGGTGTGGGGTCACGTTCGCACCGGCTATGCTGAGTCGCGCACTGGCGAGGTCGGAGCGATCGGAGAGTATGGATTGCTCTATGCGTTTGAAGATCCATTGCTATGGGGATATGCTTCTCCACCTGTCTGGCGCGGCGGTTCCTATGCGCTCTACCGTCGTCCGCCAGAGCTACAGCGACATCTGCGTCTGTTCAACGTTGTGGCGCCGGGTGAAACGCTGGCAGCGCCTCTCGGCGCTGAACCGGTCGAGTCATATTCTGGGGAAAACGCTTCTCAGACATTGCGCCTGATAATCGCCACGCTTGAAGCAACAACTATCGAGGTCAACGGCGCGCTAACAGACCTCTTGCCTGGCAGACACGCGATCACGCTCCCGGCAACGTCGTTCCAGGAAGTCGCCATTCGCAATGCCGGGGCGACGCCGCTTCTGGTCGAGACTGCTGCCCTGTTGCGCCCGGTCACGATGGCTTCGACGCAGGGCGCAGGCGCCTCGCCCGGCTTCCGCGTTCACGCATCGGTCACAGATGTGACGGTGCGCTCGATGCCGAACAGTGCAATCGTCCGTGCATCGGCAATCACGTCTGGAACGTTGATCACAACGACCCTGGAAACGCTGCTGCCGGATGCAGGACCGTTGCGCGCGGCGCTCGATATCTGGGATGTTGATCGGGGCATCCAGTATGGCTGGTACGGTCTGCTCGTCGTACCAGACCCGGAAGCGCAGCGCTTTACCATGGCGCTTTCTCTTGCTGATGGACGGATGCGCGGCGCATCCGCCGCTGGCGAAGCGCCGCTTGGCGCCTACTTTGCAGGCTTGCAGCCGGGTCGATACACGGCTCGATTGTATCTGTCCGCTGGCGTGCAGGTTGTCGGTGAACCTATCGATCTGTTCGGATTTGAGGTGGCATCGGATGGCGCCATTGCCAGCATATGGGTGCGCGGGGATCAGATTCAGGCGATCAGCGCCGCTAACCCCGCGACTCTCTTGAGAACTCGTATCGGGAGCGATGTTGTCCTGGCGGGGTACACGGTCGTGACCCCTCGCCTCAAAGCGGGTGAGCCGGTCGATCTGGTGCTCTGGTGGCGGTCGCTGCGCGACGGTCTGGATGAACGGAGCATCCTCGTCCATCTGGTTGATGCTGGCGGCGCCAGGTGTGCGCAAGGCGACGGGCCGCCTGCGGAGGGAGTATTGCCAACCAGCAGATGGCGCGCCGGTCTGACGGTTATCGATGCGCGCCGCTTTATCATCCCGGCGGATCTTCCGCCGGGAGATTATGTGCTGCTGGTAGGGATGTATCGCTGGCCCTCGCTGGAGCGACTGCCGGTCGTGCAGAACGGTGCGTTCCTGCCCAACGCCGTCATTCGCATTCCTGTACACATTGGAGAGTGACCGGCGCAATGCACCGTGTAGTGTGCGATCTATCCGAAGGAACCCAGCGCCCGGATGTAGTTCGCCCGCTCGAATGCTGAAGGATTCTCAACCGCCTGCTGGCTCATGCTCCCCTGCATCTGCTCAATCGACTCATACTCGTGCTCTTCCATCCACACCTGCATATCGTTCAGAATGGCGGGGATTCGCTGGATGCCACGCGCCAGCAGTTCAGAGGTCATCATCGCCACGCGGGCGCCAGCCATCATCGCCTTCAGTACGTCTTCCGCCGTGTGGATGCCGCTGGTCAGCGCCAGATCCGCCTTGATGCGCCCGTAGAGGATGGCGATCCAGCGCAACGGCAGGCGTAACTCATCGGACGTGCTCAACTTCAGGTTCGGCACGACTTCCAGCGCCTCCAGGTCAAAGTCGGGCTGGTAGAAGCGATTGAAGAGCACCAACCCGCTCGCTCCCGCTTCGCTGAACTGTTTTGCAATATTGGCGATGCTGCTGAAGAACGGGCTCATCTTGATCGCCACTGGTATTGTCACTCGGCTGCATACGTCGCGCACGAGCCGCAGATACTGTTCTTCAATTGCGGCGCCGGTGATGTCCGGGTCGGTCGCCAGGAAGTAGAGGTTCAGTTCGAGCGCGTCGGCGCCAGCCTGCTCTATTTTGCTCGCATACTCCACCCAATCGCCGTCCGATGGTCCGTTGAGGCTGGCGATGATCGGGATGCTGACCCGCTGCTTCAGCGCGTGGATGTGCTCGAGGTACGGTTCGACCCCCAGGTTGTACTGTTCCAGATCAGGAAAGTAGGTTAGCGACTCGGCAAAACTGTAGGCGCCCCGGTCGAGGTAGTAGTCGAGTTCGCGCGCCTCGTGCGTGATCTGCTCTTCAAACAACGAGAAGAGAACGACAGCGGCGGCGCCGGCTTCTTCCAGGCGATGAACATTGTCGATGCGTTTCGAGAGCGGCGATGACGACGCGACAATGGGGTTCTTCAACGACAAGCCAAGATAGGTCGTCCGAAAATCAGTCATGGTCAACACCTCGATCTAAGCCATACGCGGATCGGCCCCTTCAGTATGCGGGATCGCACGGTTCTCTTCAAGTCGTGATTGCTTTCCTCTTCGTTACTGAACGACAACGTGGTTCACCTTGCGATTGACGACATTCATTGTTTTGTAAGCCGAGGCTCTGTACCTGACGCCTGCGATTTCCTACAATCAGTGATAGGACTGACGTGGCGGCGTGGCGCGCCCGATCATGGTGATGCGCGGATGAGCGCCGCTTTGCCGAAGGCAAAAAGGGCTGTTGCGGCTTGATCGTGAGAGAACAGGACGACCTATGGCGCTGTACACTATCGACGACCAGACCATCTATCTCGAAGAGTCCGGTCCTGAGAATGCGCCCTATGCGTTTCTCGTCCACGGTTGGGCGAGTTCGTCGTATACATGGAAACCGATCCTGCCTGCGTTGAGTCGCCGGTATCGTTGTGTTGCCATCGATCTGCCCGGCTTTGGGCGCTCGCCGGCGCCGTCGCATCCGCCGACGATCATGGGGTATGCCGATCTCATCGCGCGCCTGATCGAATATGTCAGCCCCAATCAACCGGTGTTGCTACTTGGACATTCGATGGGCGGGCAGATCGGTGCGACGCTGGCGCTGCGCTATCCGCTGCTCATCGAGCGCCTAGTGCTGCTCAATCCAGCGTTGAGCGGGCGACTCTCGACACGGGTGAACCTGCTGATCGGTCCGCACGTGCTGGCAGAGCGGTTCCCGCCGCTCGAATGGCTGCTGCACCTGCTTGCGAAGACGCCGCTCGATTATACCGATTTCCTGCTCAAACCGTCGAACTTTGCCGAACGCGCGCAGGTGTCGGAAGAGGATTACCAGCGTATCCGCGCTGATGCGCGCCGCCCCGGACAGGGGCGCATGCGCGGCGCCTGCTTTCAGGCGATGCGCCAGGGTGATCTGCGCGGGAGGCTTTCAGCAATCGAACCGCCAACGCTCGTCATCTGGGGCGCGGAGGACAACATCGTGCCACTGCGCGATGCTGGCGTCGTCGCCGCCGAGTGGTCCGCCGCCGACCTGCGGATTATTCCGAATGCCGGTCACTGGCCCCAGTTCGAGCAGCCGGATGCGACGTTGCGCCACATTGCCCTCTTTCTCGGATTGCCGCCTGCGGGGGTTGCACTGCCTGCCGACTCGCGCAACATTGGGGAGTTGCGCGCGATTGCCCAGTTTCTCAACAACTCGGAGATCGGCGGGCATCTGAATGAAGCGCAGCGCCTGCGCGTGGCGTCGCTGTTGCAGCGGCGCGTGCTGGCGCCACGCGAACGCCTGGCTGCCACGGGTGCGCGCAGCGATGAAATGTACATTGTGCAGGACGGGTTGCTCGAAGTCTGGCTCAACCCCGTGCCGGTCGGCGGGGTGCGCCAGCCGCCAGTGCGTATCGCCTTTATGCAGAGCGGGCAGGTCGCCGGGGAGTTGGGATTGCTCGAAGATGTGGAGCGCAGCGCCGATCTGCGCGCCGGTGATCAATCAACGACGGTGCTGGCGCTGACGCGCGAGGCGCTGAACACGCTCGCCGAAGACGACCCGGCGCTGGGGATGCGCCTGATGCAGAACCTTGCGGTATCATTGGGGCGTCGCCTGCGCCACCAGAACTGGCTGGCGCAGCGCCTCGAACAGCGCGCGTTGCAGGGGGGCAGCGTGACGCGGATATTGGAATGATTGCGGGGCAAGAGGTGAGAGGTGAGAGGGGCGCCCGGCAGAGACGTTGCACCGCAACGTCTCCGGTGCACCGCAACGTCTCCGGTGCACCGCAACGTCTCCGTGGCGCCGCAACGTCTCCGGGGCGCCGCAACGTCTCCGTGGCGCCGCAACCTCTCCGTGGCGCTGCAACCTCTCCGGGGTGCCGCACCGTCTCCACGGATTGAGGGTATGAAGGTGTGAAGGTTGAAGGTGTGAAGGTTGAAGGTTGAAGGTTGAAGGTTGAAGGTTGAAGGTTGAAGGTTGAAGGTAGAGGCGATGACACATATCATGGGACGGAATGATGTTTGTCTCTTGAACAAGGAGAGTATCAATGGAAACAATGACTCCGCGACGTTCTGCCTTGTTGTTGAGCATCACTGTCATGCTGCTTATTCTTATCCTTGGGCAATTCGTGCGGCAAGCCGCTTTTGCGGTATGGTTGCTGGCAGTGGTTGTTGTTGCAGTGGCGCTCATGATATCGTTTCGGCAGCCATCGCTCCCCAACGTGCTGTTTGCGATGGGAATCTTTGTGGCGGCGTTGTTGGCGGGGTATTTCCTGGCAAGTGGACCTGCCATTCCATAGGGAATGGAGACATCGAGCTGGCAGCGCGTGATTTCCGTGTGCGCATCGCACAGGCTCCTTCCATCTGTGTGCGAGAGAAATGATGACCATGCTCTACTATCAGAAAGCTGCTCAAGCCGAGGCATTGCTTGCCGAAACCGGTCTCGATGCCTGGCTCATTTTTGTTCGTGAGAGCGTGATCCGTCCTGATCCGGGCATCGAACTCGTGGTTGGCGTCGATGTGACGTGGGACTCGGCGTTCATCTTTGGGCGCGACGGTCAGCGCGTCGCAATCGTCGGGCGCTACGACGTCGCTGGTGTGCGTGCGTCAGGGCTGTTTCAGACGATCATCGGCTACGATGAAAGCATCCGCGATCATCTGATCGATGCCCTGCGCCGCCTTGATCCGCTGACGATTGGGTTGAACTACAGTCTCGACGATCCGACCGCCGATGGTCTGACCCACGGCATGTTCCTGCACCTCCGCGACCTCCTGGCAGACACGCCATTTCCGTCGCGCTTCGTGAGCGCCGCGCCGCTGCTGGCGAAGTTGCGTTCGCGCAAGACGCCCGCCGAGGTGGAGCGTATTCGCGCTGCCGTTGCAGCCACCGAGGAGATTGTTGAGCTGGCCGGGCAACAGATCCGTCCTGGTGTCAGCGAGGCGCAGATTGCCGCCTTTGTTCACGAGGAGTTTCGCCGCCGCAATCTGGCGAGCGCCTGGGCATGGGACGCCTGCCCGATCGTGAACAGCGGTCCCGAATCGGAAGCCGGTCACGGCGGTCCGCGCGACGATATTGTGGTGCAGCCGGGGCATCTGGTGCACATCGATCTTGGCGTGCAGAGCGAGGGGTATTGTTCGGACATTCAGCGCATGTGGTATGTGCGCCGTCCTGGCGAAGAGGCGCCGCCGCCTGAAATTCAGAGCGCCTTCGCGACGGTGGTGCGTGCGATCGAGGCGGGCGCGGCGGCGCTGCGCCCCGGCGTGCGCGGGTACGAAGTAGATGCAGCCGCGCGCCGGGTCATCGTCGAGGCAGGGTACGAAGAGTACCGGCACGCACTGGGGCATGGTCTGGGGCGCGCCTGCCACGATGGCGGTCCGTTGCTCGGTCCGCGCTGGCCCCGCTACGGCAGCACGCCGGAGATGCAGGTCGAAGCGGGGAATGTCTACACCCTCGAGTTGGGCGTCATCACCTCCGCCGGGTACATCGGCATTGAGGAAGATGTGCTGGTGACCGACGAGGGCGTGAAGTTCCTCTCGACGTTTCAGCGCACGCTGCGCGAGGTGTAAGCGGCAGGAAGCGGACGCATTCCTCCCTGACTGAGAACCAATGCGCCAATGCCGGGGATCGCCAGCAGATAGAGCGCCAGAAATGCCGCGGGCACGGAGAAGAGGATCGCAAGTGCGGCGGGTAAAGCCAGCGCCGCGGCTGCAACGATCAGGGTCCAGTCGAAGTCGTGGGGCGGATGATGCCCGGAAAGGCGCAGCCCCAGGGCGCGTGCGCCGACGGCAATGCCCAGAGCGATGGGTGCGTGCGCCAACACGACTAATCCCGCCGCGACCGGCAGTCCGATAACGGAGGCGGTCAGCAGCGGCAGCAGCAGTGCAACGACCACCCCCAACGCACCGGTTGCCAGAACGCCGGCGCCCAACGCTCGCAGGGGCGCCGCCAGCAATGTCGTTCCGGCGGCAGCGCTTCGGCGGGGCCAGAACCCGACGGTCAACACAACCGCCGCCATCTGCACCAGCCAGATCAACGTTGCAACCAGCCCGCGGGT
>DAOTWI010000724.1:0-5611 GCA_034436075.1 Roseiflexus sp. | reverse complement strand
GCCAAACTCTCCGGCGGCGGATGGGGCGGCGTCATGATCGCGCTGGTTGACCCCGAAACCGTCGCGCCTGTCCACGAGGCGCTGCTGGCGGCAGGCGCAACGCGCGCGCTGGAAACCATCGTCAGCGCAACCTCCTGAACGCCGGGCGATATGGTATACTGTACCAGGCGGCGTAATGCCGCCTTTTTTAGAATCGCCGAAGGGGCAGAACCATCCAATGGCAAAGATCATGGTTGCCATGAGCGGCGGCGTCGACAGTTCACTGGCGGCGGCGCTGCTCCACGAAGCCGGGCACGACGTTACCGGCGTTACATTGCACCTGTGGGAGGGCGACGACGACCGCCTGGCGGAAAGCCTCTGCTGCTCCCAGCAGATGACCGAGAGCGCCCGGCGGGTGTGCGCGCAACTCGGCATACCGTACTATGTCTTCAACTATCAGCGCGAGTTCCGGCGCTATGTCATCGAATACTTTCTGCGCGAGTACGCCAGCGGTTTTACGCCCAACCCGTGCCTGGAGTGCAACCGCGAGATCAAGTTTCGTGCATTGCTGGCGCGCGCGCGCGCCCTCGGATTCGACTACGTCGCCACCGGGCACTATGCCCGCATCCGCGTTGATGAAACCGGCGCTGACGATCCCGCGTCCGAATCGGCAAACGGCGCACAGCGCGTCGTCTACCGCCTGTTGCGCGCCGTCGATCAGGAGAAGGATCAGTCGTACATGCTCTATATGCTCAGCCAGGACGACCTGGCGCGGCTCATGTTTCCGATTGGCGAGTACGCCAAGGCGGAGGTGCGCGCCATGGCTGCTGCGCGCGGGCTGGCAAGCGCCAACCGGCCAGAGAGCCAGGACATCTGCTTTGTGCCCGGCGGCGACTACCGCAACCTGCTGCGCGAAGAGCGTCCCGATGCGCTGTACTCCGGACCAATCCTCGATCTTGAAGGGCGCGAGGTAGGCAGGCACCAGGGGTTGCCGCTCTACACCATCGGGCAACGGCGCGGGCTCGGCATCGCAACCGGACAACCCATGTATGTGGTTGCACTCGACGTTGCACGCAACGCCGTGATCGTTGGTCCCGAATCGGCGCTCCGGCGCGCATCGCTGCGCGCTGAACGGATCACCTTCGTCAGCGGCGGCTGGACTGACACGCCATTCGACTGCCTGGCGCAGATTCGGGCGCACGCCGATGCCGTTCCGGCGCGGGTGATTCCGATTGAACCCGGAACGGTCGAGGTGCATTTCGAGCATCCACAGCGCGCCGTCACACCCGGGCAGGCAATCGTCTTCTACGATGGCGAGGTCGTGCTCGGAGGCGGACGGATAGCGCGCGACTGAACGGAGATGTTGCAGCAATGCCGCCAGCCCTGCTGTTGATCCTGCTGATCGTCACTGCCAGCGCCGCCCTGGCGCACCTGCTCTGGGGGCGGCGCTGGGTGCAGATACCGGTCTTCTGGCTGGCAGCCGCCGGGGGGGCGCTCATCGCACTGGCAATCGACGCGCGGCTGCCGTTGCGCCTGATCACGCCGGCGGGCGTCCCGGTGCTCGAAACCACGCTGGGCGCATGGGCGCTGCTGATCGTTGCCTCACGATTGCGCCTGTGATATAATCAGCGCCGCTCCGCGGCATCCGAGTGGCTGTCGCGCATGGAAGAAGGAGATGCGCTGTGGGAAGATGGATCGGCATCGGACTGACCGTTGTGCTGCTGATCGTTGTCGGGTTCATTATCGGCGCGTACCTGTTCCCTGATTTTCGCGTCGCCACGCGCGACATTGCCGTCGTCGTGCTGGCAGTGTTCCAGATGATTTCGGCGATTATTTCAATCGCCCTGCTGCTCGTGCTGGTCTATGCGGTGCGCACGCTGACCCGCGTTTCTCGCACGTCGCTGATCCCCAAACTGGAAGAAGTATCAGCCAAACTCGATCAGGTGCTGGAACAGGGGCGCGGCGTGGCAGCCAACCTGCGCGATACCACCAGCACCGTCAGCGGCACGACATCATTCCTGGCGGATCGCGCCATTGCGCCGGTTATTCGCGTGTCTGGACTTATGGCAGGGGTGCGCGCCGCCGCAGCGTATCTCGCCAGGCGCGACGACGAGGAGACGTCCTAGCGCATCTACGAGAGAATACCCACTGTTCAGTGGTACCGGCGCGCTATTGTCGTTCACTACGCTCCGTGGTATCATACGTCAATGAACAGTCGGGCACTGGCGATTGCGCGCCCAAATTCGGCAAGTGGACTGTGTTGCGGGTTGGAAGCAGGCATGAGCGAGCGATCATTTTCGTATGGCGGTCAGGCCGTTCTTGAAGGGGTGATGATGCGCGGCTTGCGCCAGGCGACTGTTGCTGTGCGCACTCCCTCGGGTGAGATTGTCTTTCGCCACGAAGCGCTGAATGTTGAGCGTCGCCGTATGTGGGAAACGCTGCCATTCCTGCGCGGCATCCTGATGCTGTGGGATACGCTGAGCCTGGGCGTTCGCGCGCTCAATTTCTCTGCCAGCGCGGCGCTTGGCGAAGAAGAACAGCCACAATCGAAAGGCGCGATCACGCTGACGCTCATCGTGGCGCTGGCGTTCGCATTCGGATTGTTCTTTGTCACGCCGCTCCTGATCGCCAGCCTGCTCGAACGTCTGGGGGCGACGCCGCTCATGCGCGATGCTGCAGAAGGGTTTATTCAACTCGCTATCTTTATTGGCTATCTGACGCTTATCGGGCGCATGCCGGATATTCAGCGCACCTTCGGCTACCACGGCGCCGAGCACAAGACGATTAACGCCTACGAAGCCGGGGCGCCGCTGACGGTCGAATCGGTGCGTTCGTTCTCTCTGCTGCATCCCCGCTGCGGTACGAGTTTCCTGCTGGTCGTCGTTGTGTTAAGCATCCCGTTCTTTGCGCTCTTCAGCAGCCTGCCGCTCGGCGAACGGTTGCTCTCGCGCATTGTCCTGGTACCGGTTATCGCGGCAGTCTCATACGAACTGCTGCGCCTGTCGGCGGCGAACTTCCATCGAGGTTGGGTGCGGCGGCTGATTGCGCCATCACTGGCGTTACAGCGCCTGACGACCCGTGAACCTGATGATACAATGATAGCTGTGGCAATCGCTGCGTTGATACCGGCGCTTGCCGCCGATGGCATTGTTCCTGCGGCGTTCGACGCATCGCTGGCGCACGGCGCGGCGCAATCGCCGGTTGATGCTGCGCTCGCATAACCCTCGCATCAGGCGAGTGGAGGAAACCCATGCCGCTGGTCGGTAACATTCGTGATTTTGGTCTGTCGGACTTCCTGTACCTGGTTGACCGGGGGTACAAGACGGGATGCCTGCACCTGAGCCGCGTCGACGAAATGGCGTCGCTCTATTTTGACAAAGGCAAACTGATTACGGCAACCCGAAAGGATGATAATGCTCCGGTCACCGATCTGCTCGTTCGCAAGGGGAAGTTGACCCCGGCACAGGCGACGCAGGCAGCGCAGGCGCATCAGAGCCAAAACGGCGTCACCCTGTCGCAAGTGCTCCTGAACCTGGACTTGATCGGGCGCGATGAGTTGCAGCGTGTGCTGCAACAGCATATCGAAGAATCAGTGTACGCGCTGTTTGGCTGGAATGAAGGCGAATTTCGCTTCGAACAGGGTCAGCGCCCCGATCCGACAGCGCCGATTATGCCAACGCCTCTGGCAGTCGAGCACCTGATCATGGAGGGTGTGCGGCGGATTGATGAGTGGGGGCGGATCAAGGATCGCATTCCGAACACCGACCTGATCGTGAAGTTTGTCGAGCAACCCGTTGAGCGCACCAAAGGGATTAACCTTGCTGCTGACGAGTGGCGTGTGTTTGCGCGGATCAACGGCAAAGACACCCTCGCGGAAATTGCCCGGAAGACGGGGATGAGCGAATTTGATGTCTGTCGAATCGTCTATGGCTTCCTCACCGCCGGGTTGGTCGATGTCTCTCGCAAGCCGGCGCCGGTGCCGATGCTGGCTACGGGTCGCCCCCTGGCCGAGGCGCCACGTGTCAAAAAGAGCCTGGTAACCCGTATTATTAACCGCATTCGTGGTATGTAACGGCGCAGTCAGCACGGAGGACCGGTGTGCAGACGGTAAAAATGGTCATCAGCGGCGCAGTCAACGCCGGAAAAACGGAGTTCATCAGGACGATCAGCGAGATTGAAGTGGTTTCGACGGAACGTCCCGCAACCGACGATACCCGGCTGATCAAAAAGGAAACCACGGTTGCAATGGACTTTGGGCGCATTGCAATCGGCGATGACCTGGTGTTGCACCTGTTTGGCACGCCAGGGCAGAAACGGTTCGATTTTATGTGGGAGATCCTGTCGGAGGGGATGCTGGGTCTGATTATCCTCGTTGATAGCACGCGCCCCGAAACGTTTCGGGAAACCAATCGCATCATCGATTTCTTTATGTCGTACCGCGAGACCCCCTACGTGGTGGCTGCCAATAAGCAGGACCGCCCCAACGCCTGGTCGCCGGATGAGTTGCGCCTGGCGCTGCGTCTTCCTTCCCATATCAAAGTGCTGCCCTGTATGGCGAATGATCGCGAGAGCGTCAAGAATGTGTTGCTTGAACTGCTCGATGTGATCATGCAGCGCAGTGAGGATTAGTCGCTCCCTGCAGCGTCTGCGTTATCAGAAGATGGGTCACGACCATCGTGCGCGCGCTTTTTCTCGCGACCCGGTTTCGGCGGCGGAGCATTGATCTGGTTCATTGCCGCGACAATGCCTTCGCGCAACACCAACTCCAGCGCATCTGCCGCCCGCTGCATGACCTCCGGCAACTGCGCCTCCTGCTCAGGAGTGAACCGCCCTAACACATAGTCAGCCAGATCCCACGCGGCTGGCGGGCGATCAATGCCAATCCGCAATCGTGGAAAAACCTGTGAACCAAGCAGGGCGATGATTGAGCGCATGCCATTGTGCGTTCCGGCGCTGCCGCGTTCGCGCAGACGAAGCGCGCCAAACGGCAGATCGACATCATCGTACACCACCAGCAAGCCGGTTGCCGGATTGATCTTGTACCACTGGCGCAACCCGACCACCGCCTGCCCGCTGAGGTTCATGAAGGTCTGAGGAAGCGCGAGCGCCACGCGCTGACCAGCAATCATCCCTTCTGCAATCCGCGCGTTTGAGCGTTTGTGCGCAAATTCGAGATGGTGTCGCTGCGCCAATTCAGCAACGACCCGAAACCCGATGTTGTGGCGTGTCCGGGCATAGGTCTCACCCGGATTGCCAAGCCCGACGATCAGCCACATACCTATGCTCCTGGAAGACACCTATCGGGTCGCGCGCCCGAAACGCGAGGGGCGCAACGCGCTGCGCCCCTCGCCGGTTCCATGCTTCGTTGCGTTCCGTATCGCTTGCCTCATAGGAAGATCATTCCGACATTGCACAGACTCGCACGTGTTGACCGTCTTGCGACTGGCGTTAGCTTCGACAGGCTCAGCCAACGCCAGCTGTTCCACAGGTGCAGGTCATTGTCCAGGTTTTGGTTGACCGCTCTCTCAGATACGCGACCGGGCGCGATGGAGGCGCCATGTACGCGCCAGGAGCGTTGCGCCAAGCAACGCAAAACCCGCCAGCGGCACGCCGGTGCTCGTTGCGGGCAGCG
>DAOTWI010000723.1:0-1947 GCA_034436075.1 Roseiflexus sp. | reverse complement strand
GCTGACGTTGGCTTCGACAGGCTCAGCCAACGCCAGCCGCGAGATGGTCAACATGGGCAATCGTGCGCCATATCTGGTGATGCGCTCTTTCACGCATACACCGACTGCTCATCGACCTGCTCGGTCTTCTTCTCCTCCGGTTCGACATACCGGCCGTAGAGGACGGTCATTTCCCGCAGGCGCGAGATAATCGCCGGCGTCACCTGATACAGGCTGAAACGCCACGTCCAGTTGCCGCCAGGACGACCCGGGGTGTTCATGCGCGCCTCACTCCCCAGCGACAGCACATCCTGTAGCGGGATGATTGCGGTGTCCGCCACCGACGACAGCGCAGCCCGGATGAAATCCCAGGCAATGTCGTCGCCGCTGCGCCCCAGATATAACTGCACGTGACGCCGCTCCTTCTCCGGCGCGGTGCGCCACCATCCCAGCGTCGTGTCGTTGTCGTGGGTGCCGGTGTAGACAATGCACCGCTGAATGTGATTGTGCGGAAGGTAGGGCTGATCGGCTTTTCCGCCGAAGGCGAACTGCAACACCCGCATCCCCGGAAAGCCAAACCGGTCGCGCAGTTCTTCAACATCAGGCGTGATGACTCCCAGGTCTTCCGCGACGATGGGCAACGCGCCAAGCGCCCGCTCGACCGCCTCGAACAGATCGGCGCCCGGTCCTTCGACCCAGCGCCCATTGACCGCCGTCTCTTCACCGGCGGGCACTTCCCAGTAAGCGGCAAAGCCGCGAAAATGATCGACGCGCACAATATCAACCAGCGTCAGCGTTGCGCGGAACCGTTCGATCCACCAGTCGTAGCCGCGTTCTTTCAGCACGTCCCAGCGGTAGAGCGGGTTGCCCCACAACTGCCCGGTGGCGCTGAAATAGTCGGGCGGGACGCCGGCGACAACCGTTGGATTGCCTTCATCATCGAGGAAGAACAACTCAGGATTCGCCCAGACGTCGGCGCTGTCGTAGGCGACGAAGATTGGGACATCGCCCACAATCTGAATGCCCAGGTCGTTGACATACTTCTTCAACGCCAGCCACTGATCGAAGAAGAGGTACTGAATGAAACGCTGATAAGCGATCTCATCGGCATGGGTGCGGCGCGCCGCCTCCAGCGCAGCAGGATCGCGGCGGCGCAACGCCGGATTCCAGGAAGACCAGGAACCGCCGCCATTGGCGCTCTTCAGCGCAGCAAAGAGCGCATAGTCATCGAGCCAGGACGCCTGCGACTCACAAAACGCCTCAAAATCGGCGCGCAGGTGGTCGGCGCACCCCTGCTGAAATCGGGCGAAGGCGCGCCGCAGGATGCGCTGCTTGAAGGGAATGACCGCGCCATAATCGACGGCGGTGTCGGGCAGGATCGGTGCATCGGCAAGGTCCGGCGGCGCAAGCAACGCTTCTTCGAGCAGAATGTCGAAGTTGATCAGCAGCGGGTTGCCGGCAAAGGCGGAAAAACTCTGGTAGGGCGAGTCGCCGTAACCGGTCGGACCGAGCGGCATCACCTGCCAGATACGCTGCCCCGCAGCCGCAAGCAGATCGGCAAAATCATACGCGCTATCCCCCAGATCACCAATCCCCCATCGCGAAGGGAGCGATGTCGGGTGCAACAGAATACCGCTGGCTCGTTGGCGGTTCATAGGTGTTCCTCACAATCATCAGGCTTTCTCCCTAGTATACCCGAACTACTTACAGAGGCGGGGGCAGGCGTGCGGTGAGCGTGCCCCCCCCGCAAGCGGGGGGTTCGGGGGACAGAGGCGACCATCGCCGCCAGGGACTGCAATACCGCTCTCAAGCGATATAATGCTCATTTACACACTTTCAGAGGAACACCGCGCCAATTCTGAACGTCTAATTTTTGCAGGACTTACGCCGTGGCGCGTTTTCTGGCGCCGCCAGCGCCTGCGGCAGCGGGGCGCTCCCGATGAAGGCGGTGCGGCGGCAATGCCGCCG
>DAOTWI010000722.1:0-2397 GCA_034436075.1 Roseiflexus sp. | reverse complement strand
CACCCCTACGTGTTGGCGTCGCCCATGGGCGCGGCGGCGCTGCACCCCTACGTGTCTGCATCCGCCTCATCGTCCGCCAGCAACCCCAGGCTCTCGTCCGGGTGCAGGCGGTGGATGACCAGGCGCAACCTCCCCGGCGGCGTGCCCAGCACCTCCTGAAAAATGGCGACGGCTTCGCGTGCAAAGGCGCGCCGTCGTTCTAGCGGTAATGGTTCTTCGGCAGCGTACAGGATTTCGAGCAGTGGCACGGTATCCTCCTCTCCAACCCTTCTCGCAATGCTCGCCTCTGAGCGTTGTCCGGCAGGCAGCAGGCGTTGGCTTCGACAGGCTCAGCCAGCGCCGCGAGAAACGTTCTACACACATCGCATGCTCAACGGCGGCTGCCCGTGGATTTCGAGCGTGAACAGGTCGCCGGGGCGCATGGGGATGGCGGGACCGAGTGAACCGGACAAAACGATGTCGCCGGGTTCGAGGCTGATGCCGAATGCGATCAGCTTGTTCGCCAGCCAGGCGACGGCGCGCGCCGGATGCCCCAGCGCCGCCGCGCCAATCCCCTGGACGGCGGGTTCGCCGTTGTGGTGCAGCAGCATGCCCACGGTACGCAGATCGACATGGCGCAGGGCGCGGCTCCAGGGTCCCAGCGTGAACCCGCCGTATGATGCGTTGTCGGCGACGGTGTCAACCAGTTTGATGCGCCAGTCGGCGATGCGGCTGTCGACGATTTCGATGGCGGCGGCGATTGCCTCGGTGGCTGCCAGCGCGTCGTGCAACGTCACCCCCGGTTCGCGCAGCGGTTGCCCGATGAGGAAGGCAAGCTCTCCCTCGGCGCGCGCCTGCACGAACAGGTCTGCTGGCACATCGACGCGCCCGTCAGTCAGCGGGAAGTAGCGCGATGCCCACAGGCTGCCGTAGTCCGGTTCGTTGACTCCGAGTTGTTGCTGGATGGCGCGGCTGGTCAGCCCGATCTTGCGCCCGATAACCCGCTCGCCGCGCGCCAGGCGCATCTCCGTCCAGCGCGACTGGATGGCATACGCCTGCTCTGCGGTCAGCGCCATGCGCTCGCTCAACGGCGCCAGCGGCTGGCGCTGTTCCCAGGCATCGTCAAGTTGCCGCGCCACCGCGTCGATGTCTACCTCGCCTACTGGTTGCTCAGGCATACCGTCTTCGCCTCCGTGAAAAACTCAAGGCTGTAGTGCCCGCCCTCGCGCCCGATGCCGCTCTGCTTCATGCCGCCGAACGGCACGCGCAGATCGCGCACGAAGAAATCGTTGACCCAGACGGTGCCTGCATTGATCGCTCCGGCGACCCGCACGGCGCGCCCCAGGTTGCGCGTCTGCACGACCGCCGAGAGACCATAGGCGACGCCGTTGGCAATCGCGATCGCTTCGTCCTCGCCGTCGAATGGCGCCACCGTGACGACCGGACCGAAGATTTCTTCCTGGCAGACGCGGTCCTGCGGCTGCACGCCGACGATGATCGTCGGGTTGAGGAAGTTGCCGCGATCAAACGGCGCTGGCATGCCGGGCTGATCGCCGCCGAGGACGATTTCCGCCTGTGTGCCGCGCGCAATGTCGATGTAACTGCGCACGCGCTGCAAATGCTCCGGCGCAATCAAGGCGCCCACGGTCGTCTCCGGGTCCATCGGGTCGCCGACGCGCAACTGCTGTGTGGCGGCGATGAACCGCTGCAAGAACTCGTCGTAGACCGGGCGCTCGACCAGCAACCGCGGACCGGCAAGGCAGAACTCGCCCTGGTTGAAGAAGGATGCGCGCAGGCTGATCGCCACAGCGCGATCCAGGTCAGCGTCGGCAAAGATGATATTCGCGCCCTTGCCGCCCAACTCGAACGACAGGCGCTTGAGGGTGTGCGACGCCGCGCCCATAATGATTTTGCCGGTCGTGCTCTCTCCGGTGAACGAAATCAACTGCACGCCGGGGTGCTGCGTCAGCAGCGCGCCCGCCGACTCAGGACCGAACCCGTGAACGACGTTGAGCACTCCCGGCGGCAACCCGGCGCTGTGGGCGATCTGCGCCAGTTTCCAGCCGCCGATCGGCGTGAGTTCGGCGGGTTTGAGCACGACGGTGTTGCCGAAGGCGAGCGCCGGACCGATCTTCCATGTCGCCTGGAGCATCGGGACGTTCCAGGGGGTAATCAGCGCCGCCACGCCGACCGGATGGCGCAGCACGTAGTTGATGTAGCCGCTGTCCATCGGGTAGGCTTCGCTGCCGTGGGTGACGGCAAAATCGGCGAAGAACTCGATGTTGGCGGCGAGACGCTGCACATATCCGGCGCGGTTTTCGCGGATCGGTCTGCCGACATCCCAGGTTTCGATCTGTTCAAGTTCTTCAGCGTGCGCGCGAATTGCATCGGCGAACGCCCTCAGCACCCGCCGCCGTT
>DAOTWI010000721.1:0-9504 GCA_034436075.1 Roseiflexus sp. | reverse complement strand
TGAGAACTGAGAACTGAGAACTGAGAACTGAGAACTGAGAACTGAGAACTGAGAACCAAGGGTTAGGAATTAGGAGTTAGGAGTTAGAAGTTAGAGCCACCTTCCCACCTTCAACCTTCAACCTTCCCACCTTCAACCTTCAACGTGCAACGACCACCTTCAATCTCTCACCTCTCGCCTCTCACCTGTGTACCTATACGGCACCACCCTGACCCTCCTCCAGCGGATACTTGACGCTCCGCAGCAACAACGACACCAGGGTGGGCGGAATCCGTTCAGCAGGCGGGTCGCCGGTCATCACCCAGCGGATAACCAGGTTGTAGATCGCTCCCATCCAGGCGTGTGCCACCACCGCAGTGTCGATTGGCTCGATTTCACCGACAGCGACGGCTTCGTCGAGATGGCGCTTGATCAGCGCCGCAAAGCGATCGGTCACCTCCAGGCGCTTTTTCTCGAAGGTCGCCCCCAATCCGACAGCCTGCACCAGCAGGATTTTGGCGGGACGGCGATATTTGCCGAAGGTCTCGATCACCGCCATGATCGCGGCGCGCACCCGGTCGATCCCGGCGCGCGGCTGGCGCTCGATGGCTTCGGTAGCGCGCCGTTCAATCAGGTCGGCAAATTGGTCGACGAGCGCCAGAAACAGGCGCTCCTTGTTCGGAAAATAGAAGTAGATCGATCCCTTCGAGATATGCGCCGATTCAACGATATCGTCCAGGCGCGCGTCGTGGTACCCCTTCGACGAAAAAATATCGAGCGCCGCTTCGAGAATCCGTTCGCGGGTGCTCTTCTGGTCGAAACGTTTGTCGGTTGAGTAAACCATGCGCTGCTCATCAATCGACTGACTGGTCAGTACTGTTTATAGTATACCATGAAATCGGGGCAAGGGCGAAAGCCAGGATAACGATCCTGTCATCGTCTCTACGAAATCGCAACTGGACTTTTTCATCCGTCTATGCTAGACTATATTTGCAGCACACTACTTTCTCCCGCATTTGTTTCCATAGTAGTCTGCTGCTTCCGGTCCAGGGCATCGTATCAGCCTGTTCAGAGGCATGGTCTCTGAACATCAGCGTTCCTGCGGAACAGGAGACTACGTTTGACGCTTCCCGACGCTATGGGCGCCGACGAGGTCGCGCTGCCCGATAATCTGCTCGATCTGCTTAAAACCCAGCGCAACATGATCGCCAATTTGCAACGGTTGCGCGAGTTTGCCGTCCAGTTGCAAATGGACGCAGATGAAACAGCGCTTATCGACGAAATGCTTGACCGCATCGAGCGCCATCGTTTCACAGTCGCAGTTGTCGGAGAGTTCAAGCGCGGCAAGAGTACCCTGGTCAATGCGCTGCTCGGCGAAGAGGTGCTTCCCGCCGATGTGTTGCCGACTACAGCGACGCTCAACCGCGTGACGTATGACCTCCGCCCTCACGTGCGCATTGAATACCGCGATGATCGGCAGTCCGGCATGCGCAGTGAGGAAATCCCGCTGCATCTGCTCGCTGAATACGTCACCAAACTGACGACGGATGCGCAACAGCGCGCGTTGCGCATCAAGCAGGCGGTGATTCACTACAACAATCGGTTCCTCCATCGCAACGTCGATATTGTCGATACTCCCGGCTTGAACGATGATGAGGTCATGACCGCTGTCACCCTCGAGGTTCTGCCACACACCGACGCTGCACTGATGGTTTTGATGCCCGAAGCGCCATTCAGCGGGTACGAAGGCGATTTTCTCAATAAACTGCTGTTGAGCGATCTGGGGCGGGTGCTCTTCGTGGTCAACGCCATTGATCGCATCGATGATCCCGCTGACCGGGAGCGCCTGATCGCCGCCATTCGCCAACGGATCAAAGACGCCGTCGTGCGCAAGGCGGAGCAGCGTTTCGGCGCCGGACCGGAAGGGCGGGACGAGCGCGACCTGTACATCCGGCGGATCGGCGAGCCGCAGGTCTTTGCGCTTTCCTCCGCCGATGCGCTCGAGGCGAAACTGGCTGGCGACGATGATCAGTTGCAGCGGAGCCGCTTTCCGATCTTTGAACAGAGTCTGGAACATTTTCTCACCCACGAACGCGGCATCGTCGCGCTGCAATCCCTCGCTGCGCGCGTGATTGCGTCAGGCGCTAAAATCGTGCAGCGTGCCGCGCATATGGCAAACGCCGCGAAGTTGAGCCGCGAAGAGTTCGACAGCGCCTATCAGCACGCCAGCACCGAACTCGACCACCTGCGCCGCGGGTTGGCGGAACAACTGCTCCGCATCGACCGCACTGCCGAACAGACGCGCCAGATTGTCCGTCCGCTGCTCTACCAGTTGATCGATGAAACCAGAAACGCTGTGTCGGCTGCCATCGACGCGGCAAAGATAACGCCTGCCGAGATTGGTCGTCAGCGCCAGCGCCAGGTGCTCGAACGGCTGGGGCGCGATGTCGCCCGCGCTGCGGACGACGCCAGCCGCATCGTGCTCGAACGCGCTCAATTTGCCGTTGAACGCGAGATTGAAGCCGAATTGCAGCGGGTTGCGGCATTCACCGGAACGCTCCATCACGGGTTGCAGACGATTGACGTGCGTTTCAGCCGCCCGATAGAAACCGGCGCAACCGGCGTCAAGGGGCAGGCAGTTGAGAAAACGACGGCGCTCTCGGTGGCGATTGGCGGCACGCTGGTATCGGCGCCGGCGCTGGCGGTCGTCGTCCAATCGCTTCTGCTTCCGCCAGTCGGAGCATTCGTGCTGGTCTGCGCCGTGGCTGGCGGCATCGCCATCACTGCGCGCATGATCGGTCAGCGGCTGGCGGATGCGTTGTTTGCCGAGGAGCGAGTCGAACATTTCCGCCAGAGTTACAAAGAAGCGGCGCTGGTGCAGATCGATCAGCAGTTCAATGCCCAGTACCCGTCCATCGAGCGGCGCTTCTTCGACGCAATAGACGAAACGTTTACTGCGCTCAAACGCGAAGTTCAGCGTGAACTTGGCGGCGCCATCGAAGCGACGCAGCACACGCTCGATGAGTTGCGCATCCGCCGCGAACGCCAGGAGACGCTGACTGATGTGCAGCTCCAGGAACTCGAGCGCCTGCAGGCGGAGACGCTGCGAATCGTCGGCAAGGCGCAGGGTCTGTCGAGCCAGTTACGCGACGGCGTTGCGTAACGGCGTCTATCGGGCGCACCGCCGGATCATTGTCGTTGCAGGCGCTGCTGGCATGCCAGCATGCATCCCGTCGCATTGAACCAGAGCATCTGTGGAAAGGTTGGCATGCGTGATCGAAGCGCAGAATCCCACCCGCCAGATTGATCTCGATTTCGCCGGTTACATCATTGATCGCGAACGTGATTTTGCGGCGCGCAGCGTCAACGGCGTGCCGGACTATTCCTTCTCGCTCGATGAGCAACTGCGCCGCAAAATCGCGCTGGTGCGCCCTGTGCGCGATCTGGCGCACGCCATGACGTCGATCTGGGCGCCTGATGTGCGCCAGCAGTATCTGCGCATCGGCGTCGCCGTAGGACCGCGCCAGTACCCTGAGATCCACGCCCTCGGCGAAGCATGCGCTCGCCGCCTGGGGATTGGCGTGCCTCAGATCTTCATTGCGCACTCGCCGGAAGCTGGCGGCTTCACGATCGCCACCGATGACCGTGAACCGGTGATTGTGCTGACCAGCACGCTGGTCAGCGCCTTGAGCCATGACGAACTTTTGTTTGTTATCGGCCACGAATGCGGTCATATCCACAATCTGCACGGCGTCTACAACGTTGCGGCAGAGATGATCGCCAACCCGTTGATGACCACGCTGTTGCAGCAGGTTGCCAAAGCCGGCGTGGCGCTCAAACTGATCCGAACCATCGAGCATCTGCACATTCTGGCTGGCGTTGTGCAGGGCGGGTTGCGCCTGTTCTTCATGCATTGGAGCCGGTGCGCCGAAATCACGTGCGACCGCGCCGGGCTGATCTGCTGCGGCGATCTGCGGACTGCGCAGATGGCGCTGGTGCGGTTGATCATCGGCGATGCTGCGCACCTGCAAGGCTTCGACATTGATGCGTACATTGAGCAACTGAACCAGAACGGCAGTCCAGCACGTTTTGCCGAACTCTTTGCCACCCATCCGCTGATTCCGCGGCGGGTCGAGGCGCTGCGCTGGTTCGCGCAGTGTGAAACCTTCTACGGCTGGCGCCCCGAACTCCGCTCATCGACCGAGGCGCTCAGCAAAGCGGAAGTCGATCAACGGTGCGAGCGCATTATGAACGTTTTTGCTGGCGCTGGCGAATAGCACGCGCAATCTGCACACAGGAGCCGTATGGACTCTGCACCATCATTGCTTGCAGCGGGAACGCTGGTCGGCGGACGGTATCAGGTGGAGCGCATGCTGGGGCGCGGCGGCATGGGCGCGGTGTATGCGGCGCGCGATACGCGCCTCGATCTGACGATTGCGCTGAAACAGTTGCATCGCCTGGATGCGCCGTTGTTGCCAGCATTCGAGCGCGAGGCGAAATTGCTTGCCGGGCTGCGCCACCCGGTCCTGCCGGTCGTCAGCGACTATTTTGTGGATGATCTGGGGCGCTTCCTGGTGATGCACTACATCCCTGGCGAGACGCTGCATGATCGGCTGGCGCGCCGCGCGGCGCCCCTCGGCGTGGCTGAGACTCTCGCCTGGGCGGACGACCTGCTCGATGCGCTGATCTATCTGCACAGCCGCACGCCGCCGGTCATTCACCGCGATATCAAGCCGCTCAATCTCAAACTGACGTCATCCGGCGCAATCTATCTCCTCGATTTCGGTCTGGCGAAGGGGGCGCTCGAAACCCCTTCCGGCGCAGTGGCGCTGCCCAGCGTGTTCGGCTATTCCGTCGGGTATGCGCCGCCGGAGCAGATGGACCATCGCGGCACCGATGCGCGCAGCGATCTGTTTGCGCTGGCTGCAACGCTTTACCACGCGCTCACGGCGGTTCCGCCCGAATCAGGCATGGTGCGACGCCGCGCGCGCCTCGATCACCTTCCCGATCCGCTCGCTCCGCTGATCGAGGTGAACCCGGCGATCCCCGCAGATGTCAGCCGGGTCATCATGCAGGCGTTGGAACTCGAACCGAATGATCGCCCGGCGAGCGCAGCGGAGTTTCGTCTGATGCTCGCCGATGCCGCGCACGCCGCAGAACGCGCAGCGGCGACAACCGTCGCGCTGCTGGCGGAGGAGATGCCTGTGACCAGCGACGCCACAACCATTGTCGCACCCGCAACGCCTGAGCGCATCATCCGGTATGACGCCGGTGAACGGCGCCGCGCGTTGAACGATCTGCTGACCGCCTGCATTGATGCGGTGCAGACCGACCGAATCCGCAGCGCACTTGGACGCGACACGATGGCGCACCTGCGTTCGCGCGAGCGGGTGGTGCGCGAACGGCTCGATGCGCCGTTCACCCTGGTGGTGATGGGCGATTTCAAGCGCGGCAAGAGCACGCTGGTCAATGCGCTGCTGGGGGCGGACATCGTCACCACAAACGTCACCCCCGAAACCCTGACGATCAATCATATCAGTTATGGGGCGGACGTGCGCGTCGAGGCGCACCTGGCGGATGGGGGGCGGATGCGGCTGCATCCCGACGAACTCCGCGCCGAGCGCCTTGAACCGCTGCTTAAACAACTGCCGCATCCGGTGAGTCATGTGCAGATTGAAGCGCCAGTCGAACTGCTACGCGGTATCACGCTGGTTGATATGCCTGGCGCCGGAGATGCCGGATGGCGCTTCGATCAGCAGGTGCAGGCGTATCTGCCGCGCGCCGACGCGATTCTGTACGTCGTCTCGGCGCTGTCGCCGCTCTCGGCGTCCGAGCAGGCGTTTCTGCGGCTGGCGGTTGCGCCGCAGGAGTTTCCCAAACTGATCTTTGTCGTCAACATGATCGACTCCATTCGCAAAGAGGCGGATGTGGAACGGGTCGTCGGGTTGGTGCGGCAGCGCGTCGGCGGGTTGTTCCCCAATGCAGCGGTGTACGGCGTCAGCGCGCTCGATGAGTTCTGCCGCCGGCTCAACCGACCACGCTCTAGCCGCCGCGCCGCTGCGCTCGAAACAGCGTTCGCCCGGTTCCGCGCCGCGCTCGATGAGTCGCTCCTGCTCAACCGCGACATGATCCAGATTGATCGCGCGGTTGCACAGTTCAACCTCCTGCTCGACGCCCTGACCGATGCCGCAACGCGGCTGCTCAACGCGGTTGAGCGCGACCAGGACCAGCTGCGCGTCGCCATCGCCGCGAGCGAGGATCAGTCGTCGTCGCTCCACCGGGCGATTGCGGCGCAGCGGGCTGCGATGCGCGCAACCATCGTCGCATATGGCGACCAGGCAGCGCAGTGGATGGACGAGTTCGTCGATCGCATCGACCGCGAGGTGATCGCCGGTCTGCACCAGCATCCGCTGGCGGATGTGCAGCGGCATCTGCACTTCTTCCTGTCCGATGCGCTCTCCGGTGCGCTGCGTTCCTGCCTCGACGCGCACCAACCGCAGATCATCGCGGCGCTCGAACAGACGCGCGTTGCGATTCAGGCAGATGTGGACGCCAGCGTTCCGACGGAGCGGCTGACGAGCCTGACGGCGTCGGTCACGTTCAGCCCATCGCTCTGGAACAATCTCGACACGCTGCGCCTGCTGGCGGCGTATGCCCAGACGCACCTGTTCGGCGTGATGGGACGCCTGATGGTGCAGGGCGCGCTTGCCGCCATCGACCGCCAGTTCGACGATCCGCGCCAGCTGGCGTCGTACCAGGCGCGCCTGCGCAACACGCTGCCCGAACTGCGCATTGCGCTGCGGCGCGAAGTAACCGGACTGTACGCCGGTATCGCCAGCCAGATCGACGCGCTGATCGAGCAGGCGTACCAGGAAGACGCGGCTGCGTCGCTCAACGCGATGCGCCAGGCGCAGGCGATTCACGACGAAGGCGCGCAGCGCGTCGCCGCCGTCCGAGAAGCATGCGCCGGGGCGCTCGAGATCGCCAGCGAAACGCGCGAGCGCCTGGCGACGTTTCAGCATCGCGTGTGGATTGACCCCCTGAGCGAGTAACGAGGAGAGAGGAGTGTATGACCGCTGATATGCTCACCGACCATCGCCGTTTGCGCGCGAATATGGTCGCCGACATCAAGCAGGCGCAGGAGTTTGCGCGCAAAATGGAACTCCACGAAGTGGTGGAGCACGTTGACACATTATTGCTGCAACATGAGCATCGCAACTTCAATGTCGCCGTGGTTGGCGAATTCAAGCGCGGCAAGAGCACGCTGATCAACGCCCTGCTGCGCCGGCAGGTGCTTCCCGCGAATGTCCTGCCCTGCTCGGCGACGCTCAACCGCATCACCTACGGCATCCATCCGCTGGTCGAGATCCGCTACCGTGAACGCGACGGGCAGCCCGGTGCGGTCGAACAGATCACGATTGAGCAACTGGCTGAATATGTCACGAAACTGACCCCCGAGTCCGAACGTCGCGCCGCCGACATCGAAGAGGCGATCGTGCAGTATCCGCTGGAACTGTGCAAAAACGGCGTCGATATTATCGACACTCCCGGTTTGAACGACGAAGACAATATGACGGCGATCACCAATAGGGTATTGCAGCGCACCGATGCCGCCATTTTCGTCATTCTCGCCACCTCGCCCTTCTCCGAGACCGAAAAAGAGTTTCTCAACAACATGCTCACCGAGGACCTGGCGCAGGTGTTGTTCGTTGTCAACCGCATCGACAGCATCGACGACGAGGAAGATCGCCGCAATGTGTTGCACCTGATCGAACGCCGCATCCGGGAGTCAGTCGAGTCGAAGGCTGCCCGTCAGTGGGGAAAAGACTCCGAAGATTATCAGAACTACGTCCGGCGCATGGGAAAGCCGCGCGTGTTCGGCGTCTCCAGTTCGCAGGCGCTGCGCGCCGCCACGAAAGGACCGGAAGAACTGCGCCAGACGAGCGGCTTTGCAGAGTTCGAGCAGGAACTGGTGCGCTTCCTCACCCACGACAAAGATGCAACGGCGCTGCGGGTGATCGCCAACTGCACGATTGACACCTGCAACAAAATCCTGACCCAGGTGGCGACGCGCGAAGGCGGATTGCGCATCAGCGCACAGGAGTTCGAGGAGATCTATCAGCGCACCCGCGAACAACTCGAAGGGTTGCGCCAGAAACAGGCTGATGAGTTGCGGCGGGTCGATAAGGCGGAGCAGCGCGCGCTTGCCGCAGCCCTGCACACGTTCGACGGGTTGCTGGCGGATATGCAGCGCGCTGCCGAAACAGCCCTTGCGCAGGCGCCAGTTTCGACCGCCGACATCGATAAGAAGAAGCAACAGGAAACGCTGGAACGCCTTGGCCGGCTCGTCTCCGCCAGCGTGCAGGAAGCGGTGCGCATCAGGTCAGAAGCGATCCAGCGCGAGATTGCGCGCGAACTTGATCGTGAGATCGAGCGATTGCAGGGATTTGCTACCGAAGTGCGCGAAGTGCTGGGGGAGATTGTGCTGCGCCTCAGTGAAGCCGGCAGGAACAGCGCAACGCGCGGAGACAGCGGCGTCGAGACGGCAGTTCACGCGCTGACCGGTTTTGCGCCGATCCCGGTTGGCGGCGTGCTGACCGGCTACCGCGAAGCCGGTCTCAAAGGCGCGGCGGTGGGCGGCATTGCAGGCGTCGGAACCGGTCTCGGCGCAGCGTTTGGCGCAGGTGTCGTCATTGCCCTGCTCGGATTGCCGTTGACCTGGCCCGTCGTCCTGCCGGCGCTGCTCCTCAGCGGCATCGCGTCGGCATTCGGCGGCAAATGGGCGACGCGCCTGGCATTCGGGCAGCAGCAGGTTGATCGGTTCCGCGAAGGGTACCGCACATCAGTGCTCAATGAGATTGCAAAACAGATGAATGCACAGGACGTTGAACTGCGACGCCGCATCGCGCAGCAGGTGCGTGAGGCGTTCGATGCGCTGCGCCAGCACATTCGGACGGAACTCGGCGGTCCCATCGAGCAAACGCAGCGCACGCTCGACGATCTGCGCACGCGGCGCGCGCACGACGAAGCCGTGGCAGAAGTGACATTCCAGCAACTGGACGAGATTCGCACCGAAACCCACAAACTGCGCAGCAAGGCGCTGGCGCGCTCGCAGGAACTGGTTCAGCCAGACCACCTGTAGGTCTGAAACGCACTCGTTGTTCGATGAATGACGAAACCCGCAATCTGCTGAAGGGTTTGCGCGCCATGGCGGCGCTCGAAGTTGCGCAGATCGAGGAGGGAGGCATGCGGTTCGGGCATGCCTCCCTCCCTCTGGTGGCGCAGGTTCCGGCGCACGCCGATGCGGCGGTTGCGCTGGCGCTCGATACGGTTGTCGTGACGGACGATGACCTCACGCCTGAGGCGTTGCCGGTAACGTGGGCGCGCCTGTGGCGCTGCGCGGCGGCAGCGGCAGGCGATGCCGCCGCCGATCTTGGCGCCGAACTTCAGGCGAACGCGGCTTCTTCGTTGTCGGCGGAGATTGCGCGCCTGCACGCCTTTGCAGTCACGTGCGACACGCTGCTC
>DAOTWI010000720.1:0-7101 GCA_034436075.1 Roseiflexus sp. | reverse complement strand
ACACCGACCAGTGGGAGACGGTGCCTGAGGCGCATCCGTGTCTGATCTCGAGCGCGATGAAGCTGATCACGCCGGGTGTGTTCGACCTGATCAAGAAGGCGCAGGAAGGCGCCTTCCCTGCCGGTAACTATGTCGGTGAGGTCGGTCTGGCGCCGTTCCACGACTTCGATGCGCAGGTTCCGGCGGAGTTGAAGGCGAAGATCGCCGAGGTCGACAAGGGTCTGCGCGACGGCTCGATTTCGACCGGGTACAAGCCGTAATTGTGATGGCAGGCTGCGCCCGGCTACGGACGCAGCCTGTCGTCTTTCACGTGCGTTGATAGCGCCGGTTGAGGAGTTTGAGCCATTAATCCGCCTGTGCAGGCAGGCCTCGCATTCCATAGCCCGCGCGTATGGCGTTTGAGCACTATCGCCCGGTTGATCCTGCACAGGCGGGCTTCGCTTCCCGTAGCCCGCGGCTTATGGAGTGTGAGAATATCATCCGTGTCGCCCAGTCTAGCCCGCGCAGGCGGGCTGCGCACCTCTAGCCCGCGGCTTATGGAGTTTGAGAAAATAATCCGGTATCGCCCAATGGAGCCCGCGAAGGCGGGCTGCGCAGCAGGAGCCTGCGGCTTCAGCCGCCGGGCGGACGAACGGATAGCGGAATAATTTTTCAAAGTCCATTAGTGGTCTGTAAAGCAAGTTTTTCGGTGATTTACCGGTTGGGCGATGCGAAAAATTCACCTCGTCCTGATGAGGTAGACTTTCGCTGCGCTCATAGCATCAAAAAGTCAGAAAACTTCGTTTACAGACCAAGTAGCCGCCGGGCGGGGGGCAAGTAGCGGAATAATGATCCAACAACCACCAACCGCCGGGTAGGCGAGCGGAGAGCGGGATAGGTGTTCACCATCCAGTAGTCGCCAGTCGAGTGGGCTGCATTGCATCCATTTGCCCGCTGCACCCCATCAGGAGCATACGTCGTATGGAACGCGCTGAGTCGCCATCTCCCCCGCAGGCGGATCGCCTGGCGCCGCTGCGCAGTCTGCTGCGCGCCATGATTGTTCCGGTGGCGTCGGTCGTTGTGGCGCTGGCGATTGGCGCGGTGATCATCGCTGTCTCCGGCGCTAATCCGCTGGTGGCGTATAGCGCCTTGTTCGAGGGAGGGCTTGGGAGCGCCCGCGCGATCGGGCGCACGCTTGAGAAGGCGACGCCGCTGATCTTTGGCGGTCTGGCGGTGGCGCTGGCGTTCAAGTGCGGTCTGTTCAACATCGGTGCGCAGGGTCAGTTGTTGCTCGGCGCCGTGTTCGCGGCATTCATTGGCTTCAGCCTGCAAGGTGTGCCCGCCATGGTGCACATCCCGCTGGCGCTGCTGGTGGGCGCTATCATGGGTGCGGCGTGGGCAGCGATTGCCGGGTCGCTCAAGGCGTTCACCGGGGCGCACGAGGTGATTACCACCATCATGCTCAACTTCGTCGCCTTTAACCTCACCGACTGGCTGGCGAACGGACCCTGGAAGGATCGCTCGCCGGGGAATATTGTGGCGCGCACGCCAGCGGTGGCGCCCGAAGCGCGCCTGCCCGACATTGCGGGTCTGCCGCTCGGCATTCTGCTGGCTGTCCTGGCGGCATTCGTCGTCTGGTGGCTGATCTGGCGCACCACCATCGGGTTCGAGTTGCGCACCGTCGGGCAGAATGCAAGTGCGGCAAAATACGCTGGCATCTCGGTGCGCCGGATGACGGTGCTGGCGATGGTTGCCAGCGGCTTCCTGGCAGGGCTTGGCGGCGCGGTCGAAACGCTCGGCGTCGTAGGTCGGTTTCAGCCGGGGTTCAATGTCGGTCTTGGCTTTCAGGCGATCACCATAGCGCTGCTGGCGCGCACCAATCCGATTGCCGTTATTCCGGCGTCGCTGCTGATTGGCATGATGCAGGCAGGTGCGGGCCGGATGCAGTTCAATTCGGGCGTGGCATCCGAAATTATCGATGTCATTCAGGCGATCATCCTGTTCTTCGTCGCCGCCGAGAGCATCATTCGCTGGGTGCTGCGCCTCCGCGCCGAAGAGGGTGAACGGGTGACTCTGAGCAGCGGTTGGGGTTCGTAGGGGGAATAGGGCATGCAGATCACGGACACATTGGCGCGACCGGCGGCGGCGCGGATTCCCTGGATAACCATTGCCGTGTGGGGCGGGCTGGCGATCCTGGTCCTGATCGCCTATGCGCGCGCCCCGCTGGCGACGACTGCGGTGCTGACCTCGACGATCCGCCAGTCGACGCCGATCATCCTCGGCGCATTGGCGGGCATTATGTGCGAACGTTCGGGCGTCATCAACATTGGCATCGAAGGGATGATGCTGATCGCCGCGTTCCTCGGCTTCCTGTTCAATGTGTGGACCGGCGACCTGCTCCTGGCGACGACGGGTGCGCTGCTCGTCGGCGCAGCGGTCGGCGCGTTTCACGCGCTGATGGCGATAACGCTCAAGGTCGATCAGATTATTGCCGGTACGGTTATTAATATTCTTGCCGTGGGTCTGACCGGCTATTTCTACCAGCAGGGACTGACGACGAGCGGCAAGTTTTCGTCGGTGAGCGTTCCGCTGCTGGCGGATATTCCGATCATCGGTCCGGTGTTCTTCAGCAATCCCCCGATCACCTTCGCGTCGCTGATCCTGATCGTTGTCATCCACGTGCTGCTGTTTCGCACTGCCTGGGGCTTGCGCACGCGCGCCGTCGGCGAGCATCCCGCCGCCGCCGATACCGTCGGCATTGCGGTCAATCGGGTGCGCTACATCAACGTCATCATCGGCGGCATGCTCGCCGGTCTGGCAGGCGCGTTCCTGACGCTCGAATCGGTCGGGTCGTTTGAGCGGAATATGACCAACGGGCGCGGCTTCGTGTCGCTGGCGGTGATGATTTTTGGCAAATGGACGCCGTTTGGCGCCTGGGGCGGGTCGCTGCTGTTCGGGTTCGCCAATGCGATGCAATCGCAGATTCAGTTTCTCAAGAGTCAACTCCCCCCGTGGCTGGCATGGATCGGCGATCTGCCGCCGCAGTTTATCGGGATGCTGCCGTATATGTTGACTATCGCCGTTCTGGCTGGCTTCGTCGGGCGCGCTCGCCCGCCCGCCGCGATCGGGAAAGTGTACGAGAAGGAATAACGATGACCGCCGAGCCTGAGATCGTTCTTGAAGCGCGCAATATCACCAAACGATTCCCCGGCGTCGTTGCGAATGAGCATGTCAGCCTGAAGCTGCATCGCGGCGAGGTGCTCGCGCTCCTCGGCGAAAATGGCGCCGGCAAGACGACGCTGATGAACATTCTGTACGGTCTGTATCATCAGGACTCAGGCGAGGTGCTGATCCGCGGCGATCCGGTGCGCATCAGCGGACCAAGCGACTCGATCAGGCGCGGAATCGGCATGGTTCATCAGCACTTCATGCTCGTGCCAGTCTTCACCGTTGCCGAAAATATCATCCTCGGCGCCGAAACGGGCAACGGTCCCTTCCTCGATCTCAAGGTCGCTCGCCAGCGGATCCGCGAATTGTCGCAGCAGTATCGTCTTGATGTCGATCCCGACGCTTATGTGAAAGACCTGTCGGTCGGTCAGCAGCAGCGGGTCGAGATTATCAAGGCGCTCTACCGCAATGCCGATATTCTGATCCTCGATGAGCCGACCGCCGTGCTGACGCCGCAGGAAACCGAAGAACTGTTCGCCATCATTCGCTCACTGACCGCGCGGGGCGCATCGGTCATTTTTATTTCGCACAAACTGAAAGAGGTGCTGGCAATTGCCGACCGCATCATGGTGCTCCGGCGCGGGCGCGTGGTGGGCGAAACGACGCCGCGTGACGCAACCGAACGCAGCCTGGCGGAGATGATGGTTGGTCGCAGCGTCATGCTGGAAGTCGAGAAAGGCGAAGCGCATCCTGGTGCGCCGGTGCTGGCGCTTGAGAATGTCACCGTCCTCGATGATCGCGGTCAGCAGGTGGTCAACGGCGTGTCACTCGAGGTGCATGCTGGCGAAATCCTGGGTGTCGCCGGCGTGCAGGGGAACGGTCAGACCGAACTCGTCGAGGCGATCACCGGGTTGCGCCCGGTGCATGCAGGGCGGGTGCGAATCAACGGGCGCGACGCGACGAATGCCTCGCCGCGCCGCATCAGTGAAACCGGTTGCGCCCATGTTCCCGAAGATCGCCAGGAAGACGGCCTGGTGCTGACCTACACTGTCGCCGATAACCTGGTGCTCAACACCTACTACGCGCCGCCATTCGCTCACGGCATCGTCCGCGACGACCGCGCGATCCTCGATCATGCGAACCGCCTGATCGAACGCTACGATGTGCGCACCCCCAGCGCGCTCACCCTCGTGTCGGCGCTCTCTGGCGGCAACAAGCAGAAAGTGATCATCGCACGCGAACTTTCGCGCGAAGGGCGCCTGCTCATCGCAGCCCAACCGACGCGCGGCATCGATGTCGGTTCGATCGAGTTCATTCACCAGCAGATCGTCGCCGAACGCGACCGGGGCGCCGCCGTGCTGCTTGTGTCGGCGGAACTCGACGAAATCATGGCGCTCTCCGACCGGATCGCCGTGATGTATCACGGGCGGATCGTGGCGACCCTGCCCGCCGCCGGCGCCACACGCGAGGAATTGGGGTTGCTCATGGCTGGCGCGCAACCGTCGAACAGTGTGCAGGAACCGGTGACAGACGGGCAGGCGGTAGTGAATGTTCAACGGCGCGGCGTCTGAACGCGCTGCAGGTCCGGGTTGTCGCAGGCGCGCCGCCCTACCTTCGCCAGATCGTACCATGTCCCGCCCACTTTGACCCGCACCACATCGGCGGTGAAGTCGTTGTTCGTCCCCTCTTCGTCGCTGTTGGAGAAGAGCGACGATCCGACGCCGTAAATGTCTACCGGCACCCCAAGCTCCTCGAAGCGCCGGATCTTCTTCGCACCGAACCCGCCGGTTGCCACAATTTTCACGTCGCGGCACCACTGCTGCGCCGGTTCGACCCACTCCGGCGACAGCGTCCAGCGTTTCCAGGCGTCGTCGATCGCCTGGCGCAGGAAGAAGACCAGCCGCGGGTTGACCCCCATATCCAGTTTGCGATTGCCGAGCGGCGGCACGCTGACATCACGCAGTTTGTCGCTCGTGTCGGGGCGCACGCCGAACAGTTTGTAGCGCCGCGCTTCGGTCGTCTGCCCGCTATCCATCAATTCGCGGTACCGCTGGAACATCGCATCCATCACCGCCAGCGCCGTGCCGACGCAGTCGTTCTCGAAGTCGATCAGCGCAATCCGCGGTATCTCGATTGGGCGCGTTTCGGCAAACGCCAGCATACACTCAACGGTATCGCCGAGAAACGCGGCGATCGCGGCATGCGCAATCGTCCCGCCGCCGAACCCACCCCACCAGTCGCCCTGCGCGTCGGTCGAGATGAAGGCGCCAAGAGTCTTGCCGTAGTCGAGGTTGAAGCGCTGCACTGCAATGTTGTAGGCGTAGCCATCCGCCGCCTGCACCTCGTGCGCATCGAAGCGCGCCGGAAAGAAAAGCACCGGTTTGCCGCGCGCCGCAACCAGCACGTTGTAGACATTCGTAGCAATCCGGGTGGCGCGGGTCAGCGTTCCGAGCGTCGGCGTCTCCAGCAGCGCAAAATCGCGGTACCGGCCACGCACGCGCAGCACCGGTTGCACATTCATCGGGTCGCCGTCGTAACGCACGATCACCCCATCGTGAACGGCATCGACTTCAAGTTGATCGTAGGTATTAACAAAGGCGCCCTGATCGTCGAAATAGCCGGTGCAGAGTTGCAACATCGCCAGCGCCTTATCGACGCCGGCAACCACCGAGAACGGACGGCGGCGGGTGAACCATTGCATCTCGACTTCGATGTTGCCGATATCGGCATCGTTGAGCGGAATGCCCGCCTTCGCCAGACGGGGCGACACGCCGCCAAACCGGTAGCCGCGCTTTGCGAGCGCACTCAACATCCCGACGATGTTCTCGAAATACTTATCAGAGTACCATCCGGTGCGCATGCGTTCAGCATCGAGTTTGAACGTTTCGTTCGTCAGGCGACGGTTGTCGAAGATGCTCATTGCGGTATCCCCAGGAAATTATTGTTATATTGACACTATGTGGGTATGATATGAGAAGAACGCCGATTTGTCAAGCGCGCGGAGTTGGTGGTCGGGGAAGATCGTTGTATTGACGGTCAGGCGGCGGCAGGAGCACAATACAACTCGTGCATTGTCCGCAGGGCTCATTGTGCCTGGTTATGGTCAATGTGATCCTGAAAAGCAGGAGGCAAGGCGTCATGAAACTGGACCGTATCACCATAAACCCCGCACGCATGAATGGTCAGCCATCGATTCGCAATTTGCGATTGACGGTCCGCCGTGTTATTGAGTTACTGGCACTCTATCCCGACCGTGACGATCTGCGCCAGGAATATCCTGAACTTGAAGACGAGGATATTCGACAGTCCTTGCTCTATGCTGCTGCGTGCCTCGATGATCGGGTTGTCGAGTTGCCGGTAACGTATGAAACTGCTGCTTGATCAGGGTCTGCCGCGCACATCAGCGGAACTACTCCGTGCTTCTGGCATTGATGCCGTTCATGTTGGCGACATTGGATATGCTACAGCCGAGGATGCGACCATCTTGCAGCTTGCCCGCGATGAGCAGCGTGTCATCGTCACCTTTGACGCCGACTTCCACGAACTTCGTGCTCTCTCAGGCGCCGCCGCTCCATCGGTCATTCGCATCCGGATCGAAGGGTTGCGGGCGGCAGCGCTGGTCAGCCTGTTCCAGACGGCGCTGACTCAGTGCCAGTCAGATCTGAGTCAGGGCGCCGTAGTCACCGTTCAAGAGCGGCGGTTGCGGGTCTGTCGACTGCCACTGCTGCCGTAGCGACTGTTCCGCCTTCGCCTGATCGGACGATCAACCAGATATTGGACGATCTCGTGATCAGCGTTGGCTGAGCCTGTCGAAGCCAACGCCAGCCGCTCCAGAGGCGCAGGCTCGATTGTCTGAGGTTTGGTTGATCTTCTTCCTATCAGTTCTCAGTTCTCGGTTCTCAGTTCTCAGTTCTCAGTTCTCAGTTCTCAGTTCTCAGTTCTCAGTTCTCAGTT
>DAOTWI010000719.1:0-2056 GCA_034436075.1 Roseiflexus sp. | reverse complement strand
CGGACGGGAACGGCGGCGTCCACGCAGGTGGACGCCCGGCGGAACGCCTGCCCGACGCGACTTCAGTCGCCAGCCCAGGCGCAGCGCCACAGAGACGCGCTTGCTTGCCGCCTGACCATGCATGCCTGGACCATCACCGGAAAACGTGCTTTACAGACCACTAATGAATATCAAGAAGATTGTCCGGTGTTCCTGAGCGCTACGGGCTGGTGAAGGTTAAGCGAATAGTCCGGTATTCCCCGGCGCTGCGGGCTGAAGCCCTGGCTGAGATCATGAAAGCCCCTTTGGGGCTTCCACGTCTTGAGCGAGGGCTTTAGCCCGCAGCTCAAAGCATGCGCGACCGGGCAGCACAGGTCTACCGGACTCATCTGGACATTCACCAGCTCGCCGCGTCAGAATGCCATCTGACAGTTTATGACTGGCCCCGGCATCAAGCGCCCCGTATTCCTCGCAAACGCAACAGCGCTTCCACCCACGCAGCATCTTCGTCGCTCAACGGTTGTTCTGGCGGCTGGCGGTAATCGATCAGCAGATTGCATCCCAGCAGATCGTAGGTGGCATCGAACGCCGCCTGCACGCCCAGCGGCACATCAGTGTCGCCTGCGAGCAGCGGGATGGGCACAGTCGGCAGTTTGTCGCGCAGGGTCAGGGGCCAGACATCGACAAGCGGACGGTTCTCCGCTCGACTGAGCAGCACGAAGTAGTGCGCCAGGGGCAGCGGTTGCTGCATTGGCACACGTTCACCGCCGCGTAGCAGGTCGATCTCCATCAGATGCGCGCTGCTCAACAACAATCGTCGCCGTTTCGCCAGATATTCGGCGCGCCCTTCGCCACGCTTATTGGTTGGTGACAATATCTCAATGGCAGTGACCAGACGGCGTTGAGCGACATCGCGGATTTCAATGCTCACATGCGGTACGGCTTGCGGCACGACTGTCGCAATCTGAAGCGGCGGCGACAGTATGGTTGACGCTCCGCCCGTCGTCGGCTCTGGCGGCGGCGACGGTGAAATGACGCTCACATCCGGGTAGAGTGACGCGGTTGTCACTGCAACGTCGGTCACTTCTTCAAACACGACCCGCTCGACCGGCAGCGCCAGGTAGCGTGGGCGCAGGTGCGGCGCAATCTGGCGCACGATTTCGACTGCGAACGTGGCATGGAATGCCGTCCAGAGCGATCCTTCGAGATATGGGTCCATTCCTGGAAACGGCGATGGCATTGGTCTCATCCTTTCCCGATAGTCACCTCACGCACCTGCACCTCGCGCAGGCGCTCCGGCAGCACCGACACGCCTGTGCCTGGCGCATTGGGCACGGTAATGGTCGAGTCGTCGTTCAGCACGAAATCGGGCGCGGCGATGTCGCGCTGGTAGTAGCGCGCCGACGCCGAAATGTCGCCGGGGAGGGTGAAGTTGGGAAGCGCCGCCAGCGCCAGGTTCACCGCGCGCCCGACGTTGGTTTCCAGCATGCCGCCGCACCAGACCGGCACGCCGCGTTTGGCGCACAGATCGTGAATCTGGCGCGCGGCGGTCAGCCCGCCGACCCGCCCGATCTTGATGTTGATCACCCGGCAGGCGTCGATATCGAGCGCCCAACGCGCATGCTCCGGCGAGTGAATGCTTTCGTCCAGGCAGATCGGGGTGCGGATCTGCGCCTGCAACCGCGCATGGTCTACGATGTCGTCGTGGTGCAGCGGCTGCTCGATGAGCAACAGGTTCATGTCGTCCATGTCGCGGAAGATCGGCGCGTCGTCCAGGGTGTACGCCGAGTTGGCGTCCACCTGCAATGCAATATCGGGCCAGCGTTCGCGCACTGCGCGCACCACGGCGACGTCCCATCCTGGTTTGATCTTCAGTTTGATGCGCGCATACCCGGCGGCGACAAACCGTTCGATGCTCGCCAGTTGCGCTTCGAGCGTCGGTTCGATGCCGACGCTCACGCCAACCGCCACGCGATCACGGGTGGCGCCGATGAGTCGCGCCAGTGAGACGCCGCGCGCCTGTGCGAAGAGGTCCCAGAACGCGGCTTCAACGGCGGCGCGCGCCATCGGGTGCCCG
>DAOTWI010000718.1:0-2572 GCA_034436075.1 Roseiflexus sp. | reverse complement strand
GCGGGGCGCGCCCCTGCGGCAGGTACGTGCGCGCCGTGTCGGGATGCGCCGCGAGTTTGGGTTCCGCCAGTTTCCAGCCGCGCGCAATGATCTCGCTAACCGGGAAGCCGTGTTCGGCATACTCAATGGCGGGCGCCAGCACCTGCGCGAGCGGCAGGCGACCATACGCCGCCAGCAGTTCGACCCAGGCATCCACTGCGCCGGGAACGGTCACTGGCAGCATTCCAGTCAACGGGATTCCGGTCAATCCTCGCGCGACAAACGTTTCACGCGACAATCCGGCTGGCGCGCGCCCGCTGCCATTCAGCGCACGAACAGTGCGCGATTGTGCATCATATACCAGCGCAAATGCATCACCGCCAATGCCGGTGCTCATCGGTTCGACCACATTGAGTGCAGCGGCGGCGGCAACGACCGCATCAGCGGCGCTCCCGCCAGCCAGCAACATGCGCAGACCCGCCTGAGCCGCCAGAGGTTGGCTGGTGGCGACCACGCCACGATGGGTCATGACAACCGAACGTCGTGAACGGAAACGCTCGCCAGTGAGCGGTGGGAGTTCGACGTGCGCCATGGGCGCTCCTTTCGCAAATGACAAAACCGAAACTTGACAACCAGTTTCAAACCTCTGCTATAATAGCCCGTAGACCCCGAAACAACAAGCAGCGCTTTCGTTTCAATCCATCGGTTTCGCCCCGCCAGTAGCGAGGAGGATTTGAGCATGAGTCGCACTAGCATCCGCGCTGCCCGATCGTCGATGCGTGTGCACCGTCCTGTTGGTCTGGCGGTTCTTGCAGGCGCTGGCGTCATCGCTGGCATCATCCTGGCGCTGCTCGCTATGGCGCTGATCGCGTACAAAGTTGCGCTCGGCGTTCCTCTGGCAATGCAGACAATCGATGTTGCATTCGCAATTGTTGTCCCGTTCACGATTGTCTGGTTTTTTTGGGGGTTGTGGGATATGATGCAGAGCGCCTGGTGGTCGCATGTGATTGGCGGACCGCTGGCGGTTGCAGGGCTGGGTGCGGCGTTTATGTGGCGTAGTCTGGTCATCGGGTTGCTGGTGCGCGGGCTCCCCATCGCCGTTCATCCATGGGTTGAGACAGGATTTGTCTGGTCGGTGTGGCTTATCCTGATCCTTGAGATCGTCACGGTGATATATCTGCTGACCGCCTGGAGATTCTTTGGCATTGGCGCGCCGAAACCGCTATGGGAGCGGCGGCGTGGGTGATTCCTGCGTATGAACGACGAAATAATCGACACTCACCTCCATCTGTGGGATCCGGCGCAGTTTCGCATTCCCTGGCTCGATGGCAATGAACTGCTCAATCGCGCCTACAGTATGGAGTCGTTTTGTGAGCACACCATCGGGTTGAATATTGCCGCGATGGTCTATGTGCAGGTGGATGTCGCGCCAGCCTATGCGCTGCTCGAAGCGCAGCACGTCGCTCAACTGGCGGCGCACGAGCCGCGCCTTCAGGGGATCGTCGCGTGGGCGCCGCTGGAAGACGGCGAATGTGCGCGGTCGATGCTCGAAGCGTTGGTCGCTGTGGGTCCGCTCGTCAAGGGGGTGCGGCGTATTCTTCAGGGCGAGTCCGATCCTGCGTATTGTTTGCAACCGTCGTTCGTTCGCGGCGTCGAGATGCTGGCAGCGTATGGTCTATCGTTTGATATCTGCATCTATCATTATCAGTTGCCCGCAGTCATCGAATTGGTGCAGCAATGCCCCGATGTCACCTTTATTCTTGACCATATCGGGAAGCCGGACATTCGTCACGGCGTGTTGGATCCGTGGCGCGCACACCTGGCAATGCTTGCGCGTTTGCCGAACGTGGTGTGCAAAATCAGCGGCGTAGCGACTGAGGCGGATCATGCGCGCTGGACGGTTGATGATCTGGCGCCTTACATCTGGCATGCCCTCGATGTGTTTGGTGAGGATCGCGTGATGTTTGGCGGCGACTGGCCCGTGGCGCTGCTGGCGACGAGCTACCGGCGCTGGGTCGAAACGCTGGCGACGCTGACGGCGGACCTCGCACCGGAAGCGCAGCGGAAACTCTGGTCCGGCAATGCCCGCCGCGTGTACCGTTTGCCCACAGTTGCACGATAGCGCACTCCATGGTATCTTGCGCCTGTGTGGGCGCATCTGAACCAGAACCTCGATCCCGACGATTCTGCGTCGGAGGCGTTGCGGCGCATTCTGGCGCGCCTCGGCGACTATGCGGCGTTGATCGTCGAACCGCTCAAGGCGCGTCCGACTGGCGCCGCTCTTGTGTGTGCGACGAACCGGCGCATCGAGGTGCGCATTACGACGGCAACCAGCCATCTGTTGCTGGTGATTGCGCCTGAGCCGGATCTGGCGCACGAGGTCTTCTTCCTGCGGATGCTTGCAGCGCACAATCTGCCAGCGCCGCGACTGATCACGTACGATCTGAGTTGCACAACCGTTCCGTTTACGTATGCAATCGAAACGTATACAGGCGGCCTGACGCTCGATGCGCTCGATCACGCGGCGCTTGTGCGGGTTGCAGGGCGGCAGATCGGGCGCGCGCTGCGGCGGGTGCATCGGATCGAGGCGCCT
>DAOTWI010000717.1:0-10067 GCA_034436075.1 Roseiflexus sp. | reverse complement strand
CGGCGTTGATTGTCGGAATCTGCCGTATGATTCAGGTTCTATTGACTGTTTCGTTCTTGATCCGCCGTACATGGAAGGTCTCTTCCGTCGCTCGGAGAGCCACCTTGCAGGCGCTGGAACCTACGTCGCCTTTCGTTCAACGTATTCAAATGGAGAACCAACAACTGAAGGACCAAAATACCACGAAGCGGTGCTTGATCTCTACTTCAAGGCTGGAAAAGAGGCCCATCGCGTATTGCGTCCATATGGAATATTGATTGTTAAGTGCCAGGATGAGGTCAGTGCGAATATCCAGCACTTGACACATGTCGAAATCATTGTCCATTATCAGTCTCTTGGATTCTATACAAAAGATCTCTTTATTCTTGTTCGCCCCAATAAGCCGGCAGTGAGTCGTATCAAGAATCAGGAGCACGCCAGAAAAAACCATTCCTACTTTCTGGTATTTGTAAAGACGGATGGAAAAAATCCTCGAAGAAAAGGAGCTTCGAGTGGAAATTCTTAGGAACTGGAATATTACGCTAGACGAGCTTGATGAAATACTTGCGTCTCGCCCCAGTCTTAGGGGCATTCTCATGGGTTTCATAGCCGAGTATAAACTTTCGCAATTGTGGTTTAATGATCCACGAATCTCTCATCTAGTCAGATATGACAACCATGATCGTACCAGTTTGGGAGACTTTGGTTTCATCTACAACGGAGAGACAATAATCGTTCAGGTCAAATCGCTTCAGACGAACTCCATCCGTCAAACAACAGAAGGACTTAAAGGAGTGTTTCAATGCGATGCAAGTGATAAACGTCTTATAAAATTACCAAGTGGTCAGGAGATAGAGACTATCTGTCTGGTAGTCGGAGGGTTTGACCTGCTGGCAGTCAAGATCTTTCAATTTGCAAATCAATGGAAATTTGCATTTGCGAAGAATGCTGATCTGCCAAGGACTAAGTCTCATAAGTACAAGGATAACCAGGAAGCGCAGCAGTATCTCCTGGCAACATCGATCCGCATCTCCTGGCCGCTACAAGCGCCTTTTAGCGATGACCCATTCAAGATTCTGGACTCAATCGTCAATGAACGGAAACAGCACCCACAACAACAGGGCGATCCTTCGTAAAATGGATCACCCTGCCAGGAAGGCTCCGCTGCGGAAACAAAGAGATGCACTGACTTGAACTCAAACTGGAACGCCGAGCGCCTGGCAGAGGACGTTGCATTGCAACGTCTCTGCCAGGCGCTGCTTCAACCCTCGCGCCTCTTACCTCTCGCCTCGTCTCACATCAACCCGGTGCCGCCGCGCTTCGACAGCCGCTGGTCGAGGGAGATGGCGAACGCCTGAAGGCTGGTGCTGTCCAGTTTTTCGAGCGCGTCGAGTTCATCTTCGGTCAGATCGTACTCTTTGCATGCCTCGCGCGCATTATCGATCAACGCCTGACGAAACTCCGGGTCAGTCACCGCACGTCCAATCACCCGCTCGACTTCCGACTGAGACATGGCAAGGCTCCTTTCTGAAGGAAAGACGCGCTATGCTACGAACGCATCTCGATACATAACGCGCATTCGATACGCTTCTCCATCGGCGTTCAGTAGAGTAAACGTATCGTATGCTCGTTTTAGATACGCAATTCCTTCGTCCGGGTTTCCTGCTTTCAACAATGCCGCGCCATACGCGCGCCAGGTGCGCGCCAGTTCAAAGCGATCCTGGACAGCCTCGCACAGCGCCGCGCTCGCAGCGAAATCGTCCTGCCACGCATGCCCGGACGTCGCAGTCGCCTCGCCACGCAGCCGGAGCGCAATCGCCATCAGATCATCGGCGCCGAGGGTGCGGCTCAGTTCAACCGCCTGCTCTGCATACACCGCTGCATCGTTCAGGCTGCCCTGTCCTATCGTGGCTTCGACCAGGGCATTGAGCGCCTCCACCTGGAGCGATGGCGCCTGAAGCGCTTCAGCCGTCGCCAGCGCACGGCGGGCAAGTTCCGCCGCGTGCCGATCGTCGCCCTGGGCGCTGCGGGTGTGCGCAAGATGAACCAGCGCATTCGCCTCCTGATCAGTACTGCCGAGCGCGCGATGCAGGTTCAGCGCCTCTTCATACGCCTGGTGCGCCTGCGCATAGTCGCCGCGACGATAGTGGATGATGCCGAGCGTATTGAGCAACTGCGCCGTTTCCAGTTGCGCATGCAACTGGCGTGACAGTTCCAGCGCCTCTCGACAGTGCGCCTCGGCGTCGGCGTAGTGGCCAAGCACGGTCAGCGAGTAAGCGATATTTCCCAGCGCATAGGTGATGGCATAGCGCAAGCCAATCTTGCGCGCCAGCGCCTCAGCCACGCGGTAGTGTTCGAGGGCGCGCTGGTGATCATTCTGCAACTGCCAGAGATAGCCGATGTTGTTGTGTGACGCGATCATGCCTGGCAGGTCATCGATCGCTTCCCGTACACGCAGACTGCGCTCGAAGAATTCGCGCGCGCGGGCATATTCGCCGCGCAGAGTCAGCACCGAACCGCTCTCGGCGTGCAGACGCGCCTCAATCTGCTCATCCTCGACGCTCTGAGAATCGGGACGCAACGCTGCAAGCCCTTCCTCACACGCTGCCAGCGCCAGATCGTACTCACCGCGTCGCCGGCGCACCAGCGCGGTATCGGCGCTGATGCGCGCCGCAGCCACTGGCGAGACCTCTGCCGGATGCGCGCGCACAATCGCCATTGCCTGATCCAGCGCCTCGAGCGCTGCGGCATACATTCCCTGCTTTTCGAGCACGGCGCCGCGCCGATGGTACGCCTGCTGCGCCACATCCGGCGCAATGCCAGGCGCTTCGAGCACACGCGCAATCTGATCCAGCGCCCAGTCGTAGCGACCGAGAGTCGCTTCGACCTCAGCCAGCGCCAGGCGCGTTTCCCAGCTGCGGGGATCGCGTTCATCGCCCGCCAGCGCCTCGAGCGCCCAGGTGTAGTACTGCAATGCCTCTTCATTCGCAAAGACCGCGCGTGCCGCATGACCGGCTTTCAACAGATAATGGATCGCCTTGTCGCGCCGGTTGCTGAGGCGATAGTGATGCGCCAGCAAACCATAGTAATCGTCCAGATCGTCGCCATAGCGTTGTTCCAGGTACTCGCCGATCCGGCCGTGCAATTCGCGCCGCCGTGCGTAGAGCATGCTCTGGTATGCCACTTCCTGGAGCAGGGCATGGCGAAACATATGCACCCGTTCCGGCTCGAGCCGCTCCAGCATGGTGATCTCCTGCTCATCCAGATGGGTCAACTGGCGCAGCAGCGCAATACGATCGACATTCTGGATCGCATGGAGAACGCCAAACGGAATGCGTTGCCCAATGACCGATGCCACGCGCAACACATTGCGCGCATGTTCATCAAGACGATCAATGCGCGCCAGAAGCAGTCCATTCAGGCTGTCGGGCAGGTTCTCGATGCTATGCAGCAGCGACTGATTCGACTGCGCCAGAACGGCGCGCAGCAATTCCGCCAGGAAGAGCGGGTTGCCCGACGCTCGCGCTGCAATCTGGCGGCGCAGCGTTTCGGGCAACTGCACATCGCCTGCCAGGATCGTCACCAGACGATCACTGTCGTCCGCCGGAAGTTCCTGTATTGCGAGCACGGCAGCATGATCGTCATCAAGAAGCGCACCGGTTGGTCGATGCGCGCCCAACAACAGGATCGCATGGTCTTGTATCGTCTGGGTCACACGACGCCAGAGTTCGAGAGAGACGGGATCCGCCCAGTGCAGGTCCTCAAAGACGACCAGCAGCGGACTCTGGGTTGCAGCGTGCAGCACCAGGCGTTCGAGCAGGTCGAACCGGCGCTCCTGCCGCAACTGCGGATCGAGCCCGCGCGTCAACCGATTGTCGGGAATATCGAGCCGCACCAGATCGCCCAGCAAGGGCAACCATTCGTCCATTCCAGGACCAAGCGCAGCCAGGTGGGCGGCGATTTTCGCGGCGCGCGTCTCATTACTCTCACCCGCCGCCAGGCCGCACAGCGACTTCAGCAATTCGCCCCAGGCGGCATACGGAATACTCGACGTGTAGGAGAGACATGCCGCCGACACCACCCGCATGCCGCGTTCGCGCGCCATTTCGACCAGCGCCGCGAGCAAGCGGCTTTTACCGACGCCCGCCTCGCCGACCAACCGCACCGCCCTGCCCGAACCGGCAAGCGCCGCCTTGAGGCGCTCGTTCAGCCAGGCGATCTCAGCGACGCGATTGACGAGCGGGGGCAATCCTTCCTTAAGCAGGATCGTTGCGTCACTGCTCTCGCGCTCGCCAATGATCCGGCAGATCTCCAGCGGTTCCGACTTTCCTTTGAGCGCAATCACGCCCTGTGGTTCGCTCACGATCCGGGCAGTCGCGCCGGCAAGCGCCTGACTGCACCAGATGGCGCCCCACGGCGCTGCACTCATCACCCGCGCGGCAATATTGACCGCATCACCCATAACGGTGTATTCTTTGCGGGTTACGCTGCCAACATTTCCGGCGAACACGACGCCAGGGTTCAACCCGATCCGCTGGCGCAGCAGTGCTACCGGCGGCGACGATGGTTGAGACCCGGCGTCTTCGACGCCATACAGTTGCGCCTCGATCTCGGCATTCACGTGATGCAGGATGGACTGCATCGCCAGCGCAGCGCGAGCGCCCCGTTCGGGATGATCTTCATACGCCGCCGGCGCGCCGAAGATCGCCAGCAGTTTCACCCCTTCTTCCGCAACATCCAGTTTATTGATGACTCCCCCATAACGTGCAATGGCTGACTGCATTGCGGTCATGTAACGCTCGAAGATATGCGCGGATTGCCTGGACGGCAGCGCCTCCGCCAGCAACTCGAGCCCGGCGATCTGCACGAATAACGCCGTAACCGGTCGCAGATCGGCTTCGATCTGCGGTTTGTCTGGAATTGCAATAATGCGACTCAGCAATGCAGGCGGGATATACGGACTGATACGGTCGAGATCGTCCAGCAGATCAACCAGCGTTTCACTGGAAGCCGGATCATCCAGATGGTTCTGCTCAAGATCCGAAGGCGCGACAGGGTTGGCAAGAGCGCGGAGACGGAAGAAACCGCCGTGAAGCGCATTGCCGGTTGCATCAGGCAGCAACTCACGGGCGCGCCGCCCAAGCACGATTTCACCTGGACCTGCCAGCGCCTCGGCGCGCGCCACGCCGTTCACCACAGCGCCAAGCGCCGCATAATGCCATGTGTTGACGTGGCCGGCGCTGACCAGTGCAACCTGGCCGCTCTCAACGCCAACGTGCAGGTGCATCGGAAAATCGCCCACTCCAGCGACGCTGCGCACATATCCGTTGAGCGCCTGTTGCAATCCAAGCGCCGCACACGCCGCCGTGCGAAAATGGGCGTCATCATCGAACAAGACCAGCAACGCATCACCGCCAAATGAAATCAGATCGCCGCCGTAGGCATGGATGACGTCGATCATGTGGGCAAAGATGCTGTTGAGAAAATCGGTGACGAGTTCGGTTCCCTCCCGCCCCAGCACACTGAGCCGTTCCGCCAGCGCCGTCGAGCCGGATAGATCGGCGAAGAGCAACGATCCCTCCACCCACTCCAGCCAGGGCGGCGCGTGACGCTGACGCAGCGCCCACTGAAGGACCCGGCGCGGCAGATAGGTGGCGATGGCGGAACGCACTGCCGCCAGATGATCACGAACGGCGGAGCTATCGACGACATTGAAGGTGCGACTCAAACGATCAGACATATCGACCGGCAGGTAGCGCGCCAGTCGTTCAGCCGCCACCATGCGCACATCTGCCGGATCGGGCGTGTTATCTGCTTTTTGATGCAGCACCATACGCTTCGGTGAAAGAGCGACGCAACGGGATGACATCAGGCATTATACCGTATTGCCAGCATCGTTTGCTTGTTTTCACCCTGGAGAAGTTCTCATGAATGAACGCGGAACACCGCCATCAAACACGACGACTAGCGTATTCGGCCGCAATTCGCGTTCGACGTCGCCCATGCCGACGACCATCGTGTGAGGGCTGGCGCCGCAACTCAGGCGAATGATCGCTTCAACGTGAGGCGCCGCAATCGGCGGCTCGACCACCAGCATCCGATCAGGGCGCCCGGCGACGCACTGCGTTGCTGCAAACAGGCGCAATTCTTCGCCGGGGCGTGCGCCAGCCGCAAAGCGAACTTCCCGTCCCCGGATTTCATTCACTGCCAGCCAACCAAGCATCAAAACAACCGCTAGTGCGACACTGCCAACCGCCAGACGCACAATCCGCTGACGCGCGTTCGATCCGGTTGACGCGATCCAATCGACGAGCGCGGCTGACCATCCACCCGCCATCAGCGCCATGACCATCACTGGCAGATAGAGATACCGCGAGTCGGGCGCCGAGGCGAAGGGTGCAGTCGGCGCGAGCGTGACGATCAACGCCAGCCAGCCGGTCAGCAGGGACGCGGCGCCTTTTCCGTACCGCCACACCATCATCAGCGCGATGAACCCGGCCAGCGCCGCGACTGCGCCTGCCACCGGCAACCATGCCTCTCTGCCATACTCTGCGCCTGGCAGCGGCGCAACAATCAGTCCAAGGCTCCGCAGCGGGTTGAGCGCCAGCTGGGCGCCGAAGCCATAGCCGCTTTCGCGCACCAGATAGTTGCGCGACGCAACATCGAGCGCAACAGGAAGATACGCCAGCGTCACCAGCAGCGGCAGAACGAGGGGCATGAGCGCCATGCGTCGTTGTGTTGCGCGCGCGGCTTCCCATTCGACCAGCACAATCAACGGCAATCCGATAATCGCGCTCTCTTTGGTCAGCAACGCAAGCGCCAGCAGTGCGGCGGCGGCGAGCGACCATCCCAGGCGAGGGATGCCAGCGGAACGACCGGCGCTCCACCAGGAATGGACGGTCAGGAGAAGAAAGAACGCAGCCAGCAGTTCACTCTGCGCCGACACCCACACCACAGCCTCGAACGGCGCCGGATGCAGCGCCGCAACCAGCGCCGCAACCGTAAACCCGGTAAGCGACGCAATCGAGGTGCGTGATCGGATCATGCGGTACGCCAGCCAGCCCACGAGCGCCGCATTGATGATATGGAGCGCCAGCGACACGCGGTGAAAGGCGCTGGCATCGAAGCCGAACAGTTGCCATTCACCCCACAACAGCAACCAGACGAGCGGCCGATAGAAATGCGACTCGGCGCCTGCATCGAATGCCCGCGCCATCATCGTGTGCAACGACTGATCGCGCACATTCAGGAGCCACTGAAAGTCATCGGCGGCGAACGCGCGCCCAGGCAGCGCCTCGTAGGCGATGAAAACCGTCAACAGCGCAGCGATTGCCGTGGCGATGGTAAGGAATGCGTAGCGTCGGACGTGAGACATAGTATCAGGAAGCGACAGCAAGCCATTGCTCAATCGCGCAATGCCCCCAACTGCTGGCAAAGCCAGTCCAGTTGCGTTTGATTGATCACATAGCAGGTTGCCGGTCCTTCGGACTCAGCGAGGAGCACGCCGGAGGCGCACAGGATTTTCAAATGTTGCGACAGCGTTGACTGAGCGCGCGCCAGTTGCGCTGGCAGATGCAACTGAATCTGGTTGCCGATGCAGCGCGGGTGATGGCGAACATAGCGCACAATTGCCAGGCGCACCGGATGCGCAAGCGCCCGGCATACGCTGATCAACCGGTCATCATCAAATGGAGACGCTGAACCCATGGCAGACCCCTCTGCCATACTTTAGAAATAATTATACTGCACCCGATATGCAACTGACTAGACCGAAAAGATAATTTCCCGTTTTGCAAATGAGTAGACTGCGAACCCCAGCAACCCGATGATCAGAAACAACTGCGCCACAGGCACGACTGCTGAGGCGCCGCTGTAGTCCCTGCTGACCGAGATGGCAAAACCGGTGAACGCAGGCAACAGCGGAGTGCTTAACACAGTGCGCATGACATCCAGCGCAATTGCGACCGATTCCGGCAGTGATGACAGTGTCACACCGCCGATCAGGCTCCCGGAGAACGCCAGCGCCACCAGCGCCAGCACCGCCAGGCGCCACGGCGCGGGCAGCACGATCGGCGTCAGCAAGGTCAGAAACGCCGCCAGCAGCGCCAGGTTCAGCACGAGCGGGATCGTTCCCAGCACCCAACCTGTCACACTGAGACCTCCTATCGGGTTGGTGATCGCAACCAGCAGAGAGATGGCGCCGTAGACGCTCCATGAGACCGCCAGCACTGCCAGATACAACCCCAGCAGGTATGGGCCACGACCCAGACGCCGCGCCAGCGTTACATATCCTGCGGATCGATCACCGAGTGCAAGAATGGTCGAGCCGGTATAGACCGTCAACCCCAGCATCAACAGTCCAGCGGTCGAGAAAAAGTATTCTGGCGTCATCGGCGTCGTCCAACGGCGAAAGAACAGATAGTACGCCGCCGCTAGCGCCAACACTTCGACGATCACCCGCCCAGAGCGCAGATACTCGCTTAGTGTGAAGAGTGCAAACCAGTATGTGCGTACCAGCGCCTTCATAGACTTGTGCGCTCCTGACTCTCGTGGGTCCGCTGATCCTCCTGATGCAGCAGTTCGCGCAACAGCGTATCTCCCATGCCCGACGGACCAGGGGGAGGCGCGTCGGAGGAGCCGTCGCGGCGCGTTTCGCCGCGCACCGCTTCGAGATAGAACTCCTCGATGGGATGGCGGCGCGGCGCCAGGGTCACGATGGAGACGCCGTGATCCAGGAGCAGACGCAACACCTGCGCCTGCAATTCCGGCGTATTCGGCGCCAGGGTGATCTCGCGCCGGTTGCACTGCACTGCCGGCGACAGTGCAGCCAGGGCAGCCTCTGTTGCTGGCGGAAGGTCTGCCACAGTGATCACGATGCTGCTCGATGACCGGTGCAGCCTCTGTGTTTCCGCCTCTGCAACGATGCGCCCGCCATGCAGCACGCCGATGCGATCACACAACAGGTCGGCTTCGTCGAGAAAGTGGGTCGCCATCAGGATCGCGCACCCGCGCTGGCGGACCGCAACGAGAAGGTCGATGATGTCGCGCTGTCCTTCTGGGTCGAGCCCTGCCGTCGGTTCGTCGATGAGCACAACCTCTGGTTCGCTCAACAGCGCCTGCGCAAGCCCGACGCGCTGCACCATGCCACGTGAAAGAGCGCCGAGCAAACGATCTGCAACATTGGTCAGGCCAAACGCACCGATCTCGGCAGCGACTCGCTGGCGCAGCGTTGCGCCGGAAAGACCGCTGAATCTTCCCAGGTAGAACAGATATTCACGCACGGTGTAGCGAGTATGATAGCGCACGCGCTCCGGCACATATCCGACGCGCCCATCCGCCTGCTGGACCTGATCGCTCCCCAGCACGCGGATCGATCCGCGATCCGGTCGCAGAAAGCCGGTGATCAGATGGATCAACGTCGTTTTGCCCGCACCGTGCGGACCCAGCACGCCATACACGGCGCCCGCTGGCACACGCAACGACACGCCGCGCAACACAGGAACGCCGTCGTAGGATTTGTGAACGCCGTCGAGTTCAATGACATCCATGGGAAAACCAGAACATCAGAGGCTGAGGCGAGAGGTTAGGTTACTGTATTCATTGTTCTCACCCCTCACCTCTCACCTCTCACCTCTCACCCCTTACCTCTCACCCCTCGCCACCAACTCAAGATATGCGCTTGCTATCAATGCAACGGGAAGCGTGCGCCAGAGGCACCAGCGCACCGTTGCGTGCAATGTCAGAAGCGGCAATGCCTGGCGCGCCCGGCGCAACCCGACGATCAGCACGGCAAAGAGGGCAACAGCAATCATCAACGCAATTCCTGGGTGAACCGATTCCGCGCCAGGCACGACGCTGACCACGAACAATGCCAGCGCCAGACTCGCGCGCATGTAGCGCGCCGCATGGACAAGCCAGCGTTCACGCACCTCAACACCCTCCTCAGCGCCGGCTGGCGAGAGGCTGGCATCTGGCGCGAACGGTCCGAGACCGGCAGCAGCGGCGGCGGCCACTGCGCCCGCAACCAACAGAACGATTCGTCCCAGCACTTCGAGCCCTGTCCAGCCCGCACCGCCCCACAGCAGACT
>DAOTWI010000716.1:0-1724 GCA_034436075.1 Roseiflexus sp. | reverse complement strand
GCGCACCATGCGCGACGCTGCAATGCGCACCATGCGCGACGCTGCAATGCGCACCATGCGCGACGCTGCGATGCGCACCATGCGCGACGCTGCGATGCGCACCATGCGCGACGCTGCGATGCAGCGTCTCTACCTGGAACCTTCCTAACCTTAAACCTTCCCGCCTGAAACCTTCAACCTGCCCACCTTCAACCTGAAACCTCCCGCCTCGCTTGACACCCCCCTCAACCCGTGCTATTATCGTGCCTCGCAGACGGTTAACATAAACGAGCGCAAACGCAGGCAGAGAAGAGCGCGTCCAGCGTCGACGTGAATGGTATGGGTATTCCGGCTCCAGAAATCGTTCCCCAGGAAGCAGCGCCGCCCCCCGTTTCTGCCAACGACGTGGTAATCAGCGTCCAGAACGTCGGCAAGATGTACCGCATCTACGACCAGCCGCAGGACCGTCTGAAGCACATGCTGCTCTGGCGCTTCGGCAGGCATTACGGGCGCGAGTTTTGGGCGCTGCGGAACGTCAGTTTCGAGGTGCGGCGCGGCGAGACAGTGGGGATCATTGGGCGCAATGGGAGCGGCAAGAGCACGCTGCTCCAGATCATCGCCGGCACCCTGGCGCCGACCGAGGGCGACGTGCGGGTGAAAGGGCGCGTGGCGGCGCTGCTCGAACTCGGCAGCGGCTTCAACCCGGAGTTCACCGGGCGCGAGAATGTCTACCTCAACGGCGCGATCCTGGGGCTGAGCCGCGACGAAATCGACGCCCGCTTCGACGACATCGCCGCATTCGCGGATATCGGCGAGTTCATCGATCAGCCGGTGAAGTTCTACTCCAGCGGCATGGTGGTGCGGCTGGCGTTTGCGATTTCTGCGTGCGTGGACCCTGATATTTTGATCGTTGATGAGGCGCTGGCGGTTGGGGATATTGCGTTTCAGGCGCGCTGCCTCGATAAAATCAAACAACTGACCGATCGCGGCGTCACGGTGTTGTTTGTTACCCACGATACCGGGACGTTTCAGAATCTGTGCAGTCATGGCCATCTGCTGCATCACGGGCGATTATTCAGCAGCGGGCGTCCGGCGCAGGTTGCGATGCAGTACTACGAACTGGTGCGTGAGGATGAGCATGCGCGCCAGCGCATCGCTTCCAATCCGGAGCGGGCTGATGATATTCGGGCGGAACAGCTGCGCCGCGAGGAGGCTATTCGCGGTAAAGGAGCAACGGGAGAGTATCGGTTCGGTGCCGGCGCTGCGCGGATCGTTGATTACTGCGTTCTGGACGCAGAGGGACGCGAAACGTCCACCCTGCATGTCGGCAAACCCTTTCGCGTTGTTGCAACCATCGAATTCTACGATTACGTTGAAAACATCGCGATTGGGATCATGTTCCGCAACGCGCAGGGGCAGAACCTTATGGGGATGCACTCCTATGTGGAGCATCGCGTCAACTTTGGTGCGCACGATGCTGGCGATCGTCTGGAGATCGGTTGTGAGCAGGTGATGCTCCTCAATCCAGGCGATTATCTGCTTCATATTAGTATTGCTGATTGCCGCAGCGATTATGATTTTACCAGTCTTGACTATCGCAACAATCTGACAAAAGTGACAGTCGCCGGCAAGCCGCTCGGGTATGGATTGATCCATACGACGCCGCTGTTCTGGACTGGCGGCAGGACTCCGCTGCAAACCTGGCAGAGCATGGCGTGGAAATCGTGGCAGGAGTGGACGCTGGA
>DAOTWI010000715.1:0-3573 GCA_034436075.1 Roseiflexus sp. | reverse complement strand
CCGCCGCCACCGCCGCCGCCGCCGCATGCAGCCAGTGCAAATGCGGCGATAAGCGCAACCATCAGCATCCATATGGGCTTGTGCATCTTCATACGGCTCCCCTTTACTGGTTTTCAGGTGAACGTGTGTATTCTATCACAATCTATGCGGTTGTCAATTGGCAGTACGCACTTTGGGCGCGCAGGGATGGATCGTCGCACAATCCGGAAAAGAAATGATGTTTACTGGTCTTGTGCGGGCGTCGTCTTCTCATTGCCCGATACGCTCTTGAGCAACGCCTCGCGCAACGCCTCCACAAACTCACGCGGACGCGCCGGGCTGATAATGAGTGATGGCGCATCATACCGCGCCACGGCAACGAACCGTTCTCGATGGGTTGCAGCGAAAAACACGCGCCCGTATGGATCGAGATGAAAGAGACCGTGATACCCGAACACGCCGGCGTTGAACGAACGGCGCAGACCAAAGCGCGGCACATCCGCCAGCGCGCCCGCCGGTGAGACTCCCGTGATCTGTTTGAAAGGAACGCGCAACGCGCGCATCCAGCGCCGCCGAATGATCAGTGCATCGTTTGCTAACACATACGCGACTGGCTGTATGGCATAGTTGAGTGTCAGCCACACCGCCAGCGTCAGTGCGACGGCAACCGTGACGACCGCGCCGGTCAGCGCAATACCGGCAACCAGCAGGCCGCTGAGATAGAGAAACAGCGTTGGCAGCATCAGCATGCCGCCCAGCGTTGCAACGCCGCTGGTAATGCGCTCGGCATAGGAATCGAGCGCCGCCGCAGGAAAGGATGTTTCCATATGTCCAAAAACCCTGACTATAGTACTTCTTGCACGTTATCTATCGCTATGGTACATAGTCAGTATACGGCATGCTCCTGGATGCGTTCTGCGTTGCCTGTCCTGTTGATATCCGTAGAGCATCGTGCATTATGTCGCCTGAGCAGATCGCGCGCTCCCGCAATCAACCCGCCTTTCCGCTGACCACGCCGGAACGCGGGCTGCATCATCCGACTGCCATTGCCATCGGCGTCACGCTTGCGCTCAACAGCGCCGCATTCGCACTCACATGGTCGCACTGGTCGCCTGCGGCGTTTGTCATCGGCGCTGGCATAACCATCCTGATCATGCTCAGTGATCGTTTTGCCGTGCGCGACCCGGAAGGCTGGCGACTGACGCCGGCGCCTGTTGTGCTTGTGGCGGGAGCGACGATGACCGCCTGGTCTCCTGCCCTGATCGCAGTGCTCATCGGCAGCCTTCTGGCAGCGCCGCGCCCCTGGCGCCGCACGGTTCGGGTGATTGCGGTTCGCTCGGTGATCGTCAGCGCCAGCGCACTGATCGCAGCGATCACGCACACAGCCCCGCCGTTCGTTCTTTCACTCACGCTGGCTGTGGCGATTGTCGCCAGTTCCTTCATGGAAGCGCTCCTCGAAACCGCAGACGATCAGCGATGGCCCATATTCTGGCACAGCCGGACGGCGTCGTTGCAGTGGTACGTGCCTGTTATGGCGCTGAACGGCGCCCTGTTCGGCGCATTCTGGCCCGCTGCTCCCACAGCGCTGCCGTTTGCGCTGGCATTGCTGGGATACACGCAGTTTCTGGCGCACAGCCAGGCGCAACAACGCCATACGACAACCGAATTAACCGGGCTGCGCGAGCAGCTCAGCATCCGCACCGAACGCCTCGAGCGCCTCCAGGCGTTGGCAACCGCCATGCTGGCAACTCTCGACGATCGACGCCAGCTGCACCTGCTCGGTGAACGTCTTGCCGCCCTGCTCGACGCCGAGGCGGGATGGGTTGCGCTGTACGACAACGATGCGCTGCGGGTGATGGCGGTTCACGGTCTGACGCTCCACCAACCCGATCCGCCGCTGGCGGACCAGCGACGCTACGACGAGATGATCCAGCGCGGGCAGATTGTGTTGATCGCCGACGAACGCATCCAGCGCCTGGCGCCGTTGATCGAATCCGATGACCCGATTCGCTGGTCTACACTGCTGGTGCTTCCTCTGAGAACCGATCATGGCGCCGTTGGCGTCATCTGTCTGGCATTCGAACATGTGCGCGGTCTCAACAGCGATGATCAACGCATTCTGACCTCATTCACACGCCAGGCGGCCGTGGCGATCGAGAACACCCGCCTGTTTACCGAACTTCGCCAGAAGCAGGCGGAACTGATCCAGTCATCGAAACTGGCAGCAGTCGGCACCTTTGCGGCAGGCATCGGGCACGAATTTAACAACCTGCTTGGCGGCATGCTCGGCTACGCGGAACTGGGGCGCAGCGCCAATGATGTCGCCGAAAAAGACCACGCACTCGACGTCATCCGGCAGGCATCGCAGCGCGGGCGGGTCATCACGCGCGGCTTGCTGACCTTTGCACGCCGCAGCGAGCATCGCCGCGAGGTGCATCACCTTGCCGACATTATCGCCGAAACCCTGACTCTCGTTGAGGTCGATCTGCGCAAACTCAACATTACGCTGGTGCGCACCATCGAACCCACGCCTGCCATTTTGTGCGATGGCGGACAAATTGCCCAGGTTCTGCTGAACCTCGTCACCAATGCACGCGATGCCATTGGGCAGGATGGCGGAACGATCACGGTGTCGCTCCGGCAGTGCGACGCCTTTGTCGAACTCAGCGTCCGCGACACTGGCGAAGGCATTCCCGAGCATGTGCGTGACCGCATCTTCGAGCCGTTCGTCACAACGAAAGGCGCGCTTGGCGCCAGTAACACTCCCGGAACCGGATTGGGGTTGTCAGTGTCGTACGGGATTGTGAAGGACCACGGAGGGGATATCCGGTTTGAAACGGAAACCGGCGTCGGTACAACCATGATTGTGCGCCTGCCAGTCACTTCGCTGTCGGAGCGATGACTCCCCTCCCTTATCACGACTGGATCGCCGCACTACTTCAGTTCCGGGAGTTCGATCGGATCCTCGCGCGGCTCGCAGACGCCGCAGTAGAGCGTGCGCACAGTGACAATCGCGCGATGGATGTTGCGTTCATCGCGATAGAGCGCCACAATGTGGGGCATCTCGCGCGCACAATCCTTGCAGAGCGCTCGCCCGCAAAAGATGCACATGCCATGCGCCGGTCGTTCGCAGTGCCAGCAGTTCACAGCAATCCTCCTGAAAAAGCCGTGCCCGTCTATGCTACGAAGATGATTGTACTTCAGAATGGTCGCCCGACGTTGCACCGCCTGTGGCGCTGTGGTAAGATTCCGGCGAGTATGGTGCGTTTGAGGAACAATCTTGGAACCTGCCAATCAGCCGCCCGATAAATCGCCTGCACGGACGCTGCCGTTTCATATTTCGCGCGATACGGTCATCCTGCTGGCGGCGCTTCTCTTCCTGGCGTTCGCCATTCTGCTGGCAGTGCTGTTCCCGCCGGCGGGAAGCGAACTGGCGCGCGCACGGACGCCTGCACCCACCCTGATGCAGATGACGGTCGCCGTGGTTGAACCGGCGCCAATCGCAACCCCTGAACCAACCATCGCGCTCACGGCGGCAGCGCTGCCCCCGCCCGATATGCAACCCTATCCGCCGCCGCAGAACGCGGCGCCGGC
>DAOTWI010000714.1:0-1616 GCA_034436075.1 Roseiflexus sp. | reverse complement strand
TTATGGTGTTTGAGAAATTAATCCGGTATCGCCCAGCCTAGCCCGCGCAGGCGGGCTTCGCTTCCCGTAGCCCGCGGCTTATGGTGTTTGAGAAATTAATCCGGTATCGCCCAGCCTAGCCCGCGCAGGCGGGCTTCGCTTCCCGAAGCCCGCGACTTCAGTCGCCGGGCTACAAGGCGGATAGCGGAATAATTATTCAAAAACCATCAGCCATCGGGTGCAGGGCGAATGTCGAATTATTTTGTGAACATTCAAGCACACTGCGCTATTCCATCGAAAGGCGGCGCTCCTGCGCGCGCCAGGCGCTCCAGTTCTTCCAGGGCGGCATGCGCAGCAGCGTAGGTCTGCGGGTCGCGCTGCGCCAGTCCGCGCGCCTCGAACTCTTCAACATCGAGTCGCAACAACTGAGTGCGCTGCGCCGGCACGAACAGATCGAGGTCGAGGTCCTCGGAGATGATTGCCTCCGCACCGATGATCGCCGGGCGCGTCACATTGCAGTACCACCCCTTGAGCGCGCCGGTTGCGCTGCGCAATTCGAACACATTGTACCAGCGGCTGGCGTAGAAATGCTCGAGGAAGACGTCTCCTGGCTCGAAGGTCACATACCCGAGGTCGAGGCGCGGGCGATCCCACCGGGCGCGCACCAGCGCATACTCCGGCGTCATCTGAATGACCTCCGCCTGATAGATCACCGAGTCGTTCTTTTCGGGTTTGAGCAGTTTGACGGTCATGACCTTCATACGTAACTCCGCCGCAGCAACCGCCGGATCCGGCGGCGTACACCGGCGCCAAGCGTGCGCGCAATGAGCGATGCGATGAAGAGCCCGATCAACTGGAGCAACGACATCTGCGGGCGCACCATGTCGCGCAGAAACGCCGGGTCGCGCAGGCGGAGCGGCGACGAGTCGCGCACCTCGACTTTGAGATCATCGCTGCGCCACTCGCGTTCGACCCAGAAGAGATCGGGCATGCTGCGCTGGAAGAAATAGTAGGCGAGGTTATAGGCATACAGATAATCGAATAACTCGCCAAACGGCTCATCCGCTTCGCGCGGATGGAGCACGAGCGTATTGTCTTCCAGGTTGACATACCAGCGGTGGAACGACCAGTGGAACAGGCGCTCGGCGATTTCGGACGGGCTCTGAATGTACCCGGCGGCGCTCACCCGCCGGAGTTCGGCAGCGAACTGGAGCGGGTCGTCCATATGCTCCAGAATATGCGAACAGATGGTGTACGCAAACGCGCCATCTTTAAAGGGGAGATAGTGCGCATCCGCTACCACGAACGGGCGATCCACAACGAGATTACCGCCGCGCTCGCGGTTATCGGCGCCGGGGTAGCGGTCGAGCAGCACATCAGCGCGCGGGTGCGGATTGTCGCCGCTGCCAATTTCGAGCACCAGACCAGTCGCCGGAGGGTTACACTTTTGCCTCATCGTTGATCCTGGAGTAGGAGGCTTGCAGATCATCTCACACAAAGGCACAAAGGCGCAAAGACTCCTGGTCCTCGGTTCTCAGTTCTCGGTTTTCAGTTCTTGGTTCTCGGTTCTTGGTTCTCAGTTCTCAGTTCTCAGTTCTCAGTTCTCAGTTCTCAGTTCTCAGTTCTCAGTTCTCAGT
>DAOTWI010000713.1:0-6000 GCA_034436075.1 Roseiflexus sp. | reverse complement strand
ACCGGCGCCGGTGGGCGCGGCGCTGGTGCTGCCGGTTGTGCAACCGGCGACTTCGCCAGTTGCGGCGGCACTGCGACCGCCACTGCGGTAGGACCGGGAGCGCCATAGACAGCCGGCGCCACCACACTTGCCGCCTGCATCAGCGGCGGAATCAGTCGCAGCCAGTAGACCCCGATGCGCACCGGAGCGCCGCCCTGCCACGGATACCGATCCTGGGGCGCCAGGCGCACACCGGCAACAAACGTGCCATTTTTCGATCCAAGGTCGGTAATCGTCACCTGCCGCCCGTCCCAGTCGATAAAGGCATGCTCCTCAGAAACGCTCTCATCGGGCAACGCCAGATCATTGCGCTCCGCACGTCCAATCGCCAGTCCATCGCCGGTCAGACTGACGAGATGCACCGGCACGCCATTATTGTCGAGCACCTGCACCTGCGGCATGCTCGACGGCGGCGGCAACGCCGGAAAGCCAGGCGGCGGCGTGGCGATCATGAGCGACTGCGTGGCAGCGACCTGCGGCAGCGGCGTGCTGACCGCCGGCGCCGGTTCTGGAAGAATTGTCACCGCCTCATCAGGCGGAACCACGGACGCCTCGGCTGCACTGCTGGCAATGGCGGGCGGTTGCGGCGCCGGTTCCGGCAGCACGGTCTGCAACTCATCAGGCGCTTCTAGCGGAACCGGCATAGCAGGAACATCAGCCGGAGGCGTCTGAGGCAGCGTTGCATCGGCAATCAGCGCCGCAGTCGCATCAGCGACGGCGCTGACAGGCGCAGGCTCAATCAGCGTCTCTTCAGTGAATGCCGGCGGCGCTTCCGCCGCTGCGTCGCTCTCCTCCGCCTTGAGAACTGTTGCATCAGCGGAAGCCGCCGCAGGCGCCGGTTCGATCACCGTTTCTTCGCCAGCGACCAGCGCCTCAGCCGGCGACGCTTCGCCAGCTGGCATTCCAGTGGGTAACGCCTCGATGATTGTCACATCGGCAGGGGGAGCTGGCGGCGTGTCGATGATCGTCACATCGGCAGGTGCAGGCGTGGCGGCGTGCGCCGCAATCGTGACATCATCGGCGGAGGGGCGCTGCTCAATGACCGTCGCATCACCAGCGGCAACGGCTGACACGCGCTCCCCCATCGCCGCCACCTGCGCTTCGAGCGCCTCTGCCAGCGCGTTCATCTCAAAGCGATCCGCAGGCGCCGGTGCCAGGCAGCGCGCGACAAGCGCTTCAACCTCCGCCGGTGCATCGGTGCGCACCAGACGCAACGGCGGAATGGCAGTGAGCGGCGGCGGTGAGCCGACAATCATTTCATAGAGGAGCGCGCCGAGCGCATAGCAATCGGTGCGCGGGTCAGGTTCACTGCCAGCGCGCAACTCCGGCGCACGATACGCTGCCGGGTTGGCTGCGGTCGGAGCGATCAGGCGCGCGATGCCAAAATCACCCACTTTCAGCAGATAGCCGCCGCCCGGCTCCGGGAAGAGCGCGATACATTCCGGCTTCAGCGCGCCATGAACAACGCCGCGTGCATGCGCCGCACTGAGCGCCGCTGCCATCTGACGCGCAAGTTCGACGCACAGACGCAGCGGCAACGACCGTTTGTGCAGCGTCTCCTGCAACGACCCGCCGGACGGCAATTCGCTGACGATAAAGGCGCGCCCTTCGTTGATGCTGAATTCGTACAACTCGATGATGTGCGGATGGTACAGCGATGCAACAGCCCGCATCTCGCGTTCAAAACGTTCACGGAACCCAGGCGCTGCGACCCGATCAGGCGGCAACGCCCGGATTGCCACCGGTTGACCGGTGGGTGTGTGATACGCGCGATAGACGGCGCCGGCGCTATCAATCCTCAGTTGCTCATCCAGGCGATAGGCGCCGATGGTCTGCTCATTCGCTGCCGAGTCAGGCATGGATGCGGCTTTCGTCACAGAAACGGGAGATGATTCATTATAAGCGAAATGAGGGCATTCAGATCCGCTCGATGATCCAGAAACCAGCATTATGCCCGGCAAGATTCGTCCGTGTGATGGTCAAAATATCGCTCGCTTCGTTTGCGCCTGGATCGAGCACATTGAAGACCGAGCCATCTGCATTGACTCCATTGAGCACCATGTAGTGACCGCCGTAGCTTTTGTTCCCGCCGTTCCGGTTTTGCCCGGTGCAACCGCGACACAGGAAAATCACCAGGTTGCCGGATCGAAGCTGATCGACCGCCTGGTCCAGCGAGATGCGACGACCCCGAAATCCGGGAAACCCCGTGTGCACGTTGGTGACCATCGTGTCGCCGGCAGTGCCATTGTTGCAGATGCGACCGTGGGTGGCGGCATATTGCGCCGTTTGCGGCGGGGTCACGATTTCGATCTGCCCCCCTGAGGCAAGGCTTTCCGGGTCTTCTTGATACAAATAGTTCAGCACGATCGCTAGTGAGGTGGGACCGCAACCTGCCTGTGCGATGTTCGTGCACTCGGGCGAATTGCCGTAGCGCTGAGCGCCCCAGCGGCGATCAAACTGCTCGTACTCGTGGGCTGAGCCGGTCAATGTTGCAGCCAGATGGTTTCGTTGCTGCTCGAGTTCGGCGCGACGCTCGTACAGCAGCATGCTGACCGGATCGTCGGGATCGCAGACCTGCGGTAACGTGGCGAGTTCCGCGTCGATGGCGGCGATCTGCTCGTTGATCTGTCCGATCTGATACCGTATATGCCAGCGGCGAAGCGGAGCAAGTTGCTGCTGTGAACGCTGCATTTGTCGGATGCGCTCATTCAGTTGATTGCCCAGATCGGTCATCTCAGGGTGTTCAGCCGAACTGGCAGGATTTGGACCGATACGGGCTTGCAGCGACTCGATCTCTTCCTCCAGCAGACGGAGACGCTCTTCCAGCATGTCGAGCAGGCGCAGACGGCCCTGATCGAGATCGTGTTGTAAACGTTCCCTGTCTGGACCAGATTGTTGCGGATTATCGAGCCGGGTGCGCAGGTCCCGATTTTCCTGGGCTGTCACATCGATCTGGCGCCCAAGTTCATCCAGACGCTCGACGCGCGCTGAATCGGCAGCATCATCGGGGCGACACACCGGCTCATCAGCGTCGAACTGGCGCTGCACCGTCATTGCGCTGCTATGATGTCGCTGGCTGAGATGGACAATGGGGTGCGCCCGCGACTGGCGCTCGCCAGCGCCATGCCCGGCTGCCCGTCTGTCATTTTGCCCAGACATCGTGTGAGCAAACACCAACGGGAAAATGTGTCGCCGGTCACCAGACACGCCAGACACATCCGCCACAGCGTGTTCCTGACCAGAGCACAGAGCGATCTGCTCGAACCGATGACCGCCCCACAACGCTGATTCTGACTCGGTCGTCTCCTGCGGACGGTTCTCGTGGCGCCAACTGGAAGGCGCAATTGATCGACGGCGCGCTGGCATACGGTCTGGCACGGCACACCTCCTCCTCATGTGTCCCTGGTGATCGTCGGTACATCGGCTGGTGGCGAACGATTATTGGCGGCATCGGTCGCCGTGACGACAAAATTGTTGGCGCCGGTCGCAAGGGTGACGCTGATGGTGAAACTGCTCGCGCCGTCGGTCAACTGCTGAAATGCAACCACAGATTCGCCCCCGTCGATGACGCCATTGTTGTTCGCGTCATTCCACACCTCCACACGGCTGTTTGCTTCAGCAGTTCCCGAGATGGTGAAGGCGGTTGTGGTGGATGGGACTGTGGTCGCAGTAACCGGACTGGTCACCACTGGAGTGAGGGGCGGAGTTGTATCGATCACAATATTGCGCAAATCCGCCAGTGATTGACCTGCCGGAATGGTCAGCACGGCGTTATTCCCCGCAGCATCACGCAGTGTGGCGCCTGCGGTCAGCGTGAGCGCCGTGGAGTTGAGATCAGTGGTGTTCTGCCCCGCGCCGACTACATAGGTTCCGCTGGCGCTGACGCCGCTGAAGGGCGCAATAGCGATCGTCACGCCGGTGTTGAGTGTGACCTGGAGCGAACCGCCGGTCAGCACGACCGACTCGCCAAAGTTGACCGTAACATTAATGCTGTCGCCAATCCCATACGTTTCATCGGGCGTCGAAGAGGTCACGCTTGTTACGGCTGGCGGTATGGCATCCACTGTCCAGTTTCTGGTCGCCGGGGTTGAATCAATGTTGCCGACCGCATCAATGGCGCGGACTGCGAAGGTATGCGCGCCGTCCGCAAGCGACAGGGTCTGCGGCGAGGAACACGCCAGGAATGGTGCGCCATCCACGCTGCACGCGAAGGTGCTGCCAGGCTCGGAAGAGGTGAAGTTGAATGTCACCGACGGACCGGTCGTGCTGCCGTTAGCCGGACCGCTGGTAATGGTCGTCTCCGGCGGCTGTGTATCGACGGTCCAGGTGCGGGTGGCGGGCATCGGGTCGATATTGCCGACCGCGTCGATGGCGCGCACTTCGAACGTCTGTAGACCATTCGCCAGACCGGATATGGCGTGCGGACTGGTGCAACTCGCGAATGATCCGGTATTCAAACGGCACTGGAACGTCGATGCCGTCTCAGTCGACGTAAAGGTGAAGGTGACGCTGGTTGTACTGATCGTATCAGTCGGTCCACTGAGGATCAATGTATCCGGCGGGGTTGCATCAACCATCCAGGTGCGACTGGCGGGGGTCGGGTCGATGTTGCCGACTGCATCGATCGCGCGCACGCTGAAGGTATGCGAACCACTGGCGAGACCGGTGATCGTGAACGGGCTGGTGCATCCGCTGAACGACCCGCTATCAACCTGGCACTGGAACGTTGCGCCAGGCTCGGAGGTGAAGGTGAAACTCACATTCGGACTGGTCGTGCTGCCATTCGCAGGTCCGCCAGAGATGGACGTGTCGGGCGGGGTTGCATCGACTGTCCAGGTGCGACTCGCCGGACTGGCATCGACGTTGCCGGCTGCATCGATGGCGCGCACGCTGAAGGTGTGCGAACCATCGGTCAGACTGGTGATGGTGAACGGGCTGGTGCATCCGCTGAACGACCCGCTATCAACCCGGCACTGGAACGTTGCGCCAGGTTCGGAGGTGAAGGTGAAACTCACATTCGGACCGGTCGTGCTGCCATTCGCAGGTCCGCCAGAGATGGACGTGTCGGGCGGAGTGGTGTCAATTGTCCACGTATACGACGCGGGCGCGCTGACGTTCCCGGCCTGGTCGCGCGAGCGCACATTGAAGGTGCGGCTGCCGTCAGCAAGACCGGATGGCGTGAACGGGCTGGTGCAGGGCGCAAAACTGGCAGCATCAACGCGGCACTCGAAGGTCACGCTGGAACTCACATCGTCGCTGCCGCTGAACGTGAACGGCGCCGCCGGGTTGTTCGTCAGCGGCGGCGGCGTATTGCCGAGCGCGACGGTTGGCGCCGTCGTATCGATCACGATCTGGTCGCCAGCGTTGAACGGCAATTTCTCCACGGAATTGCCATCAGCGTTGGTCACACCATTGCTGTTGACAAAATCGAGCCTGATGGTCTTGTTACCACCGCCGGCATTCACCGTCACCGTCCACTGGTTGGCGGATGCGCCGCTGGCGGGGGAGACCGACGCGATGCTTGCGCCAACCGCGCCACCAAGCGTGACCAGGCTGAAGTTCGATGCCGAGACGCCTTTGACCGCTTCGCTGAAATTGACCTGGAACTGGACGCTCGCGGCATTGGTCGGGCTATTGCCGACGCGCACAATCGAGGCGACTTCCGGGATTTCGGTCCCTGCCCCGCTGAGGCCGACCAGCAAGACCCCGCCAGCGGACGACGTTTCAATCCGCAGTTGCCCGGTGCGCTGCCCGGCTGCCGCCGGTTTGAACGTCAGGGTGATCGAACACGATGCGCCAGCCGCCAGCGATGCGCCGCAATTATCGGCGGCGCCGCTGACGCGCGCGAAATCGGCGGCATGAACGCCGCCGATCACGATCTCGTCGATCGTCAGCGGCGCGGCGCCAGTATTCTTCAGCAGCAACGTGCGCGGCGCGCTGGTCGTGCCTTTTTTGATGCTG
>DAOTWI010000712.1:0-4294 GCA_034436075.1 Roseiflexus sp. | reverse complement strand
CGCGCGTCAGCGGACCGGCGAGGTACGACATGACCCAGCGGGTGGTGAAGACCACCGGTTCGTTCTCATGCACATTCCGCATGAGGAAGATACGTTTGCCCAGCCCTGCCAGCAACCGATCCATTGCCTGGCGATCGAAGGCGCCGCCAGCCGCAGCGCCTTCGAGCCCCTCCATCACGCGCAGTTTGTCACGCTCGGTCTGGAGCCGCCCGATGAACCATGTGCCGATGTTCGACAGCCCTTTATAATCGAGATCGACCGGGTTCTGCGTCGAGAGCGTCAGCCCAAGCCCAAACGCGCGCGCCTGCTTGAGTAACGTCAGCAGCAGCGGCTTGGATGGCGGATTCGCCAGCGGCGGCATATAGCCGAACAACTCGTCCATATAGAGGATTGCGCGCAGGCTGCTCGTTCCGGGTTGGGCGCGCATCCAGCTCAGCACATCGCCGAGCAGCATGGTTACGAAGAACATGCGCTCGCGGTCGCCAAGGTGTGCAATCGACAGAATGGCGACACGCGGCTTCCCCGTTTCGGTGTAGAGCAGACGCCCGGCATCGAGCGGCTCACCCTGCAGCCAGACATTGAAGCCAGGTGAGGCGAGCAGCGTATTGAGCCGCATCCCGAGCGCGAAACGCTCTTTTGCCGGAAAGAACGACTCGATGTCCATCACGCCGATGCTGCGGAAGGGAGGATCGGTGATTGCGCGAATGAGACCGGCAATATCGAGTTCCTGCCCCTGATCCCAGGCATGCTGGAGGATGGTTGCAATCAGCACGTGCTCGCGGCTCGTCAGCGGATCGGCGTCGATCCCCAGCAACCCGAGCACGCTGCTGGTTGTCGCCTGAATGCGCTCGCGGTACGCCTCGCTATCCTCGCGGAGCGCCTGCGGCGGAGCGGCGAAGGATCGCAACACCGAGATTGGCACGCCGGCTGTGCTGCCCGGCGTATAGATCGCCATATCCACCGTCTCGCGCAGACGGCGGATGCGTTCGCCGCTCTGCCCCCACTCTTCCAACCCCTGGCGCCAGGTGTTCGCGGTGCGCTCAGCAAATGCCTCGACGCTCATTCCTTTCGCCGTCGCTTCTTCCGCATTGATCCAGGGGCGAAAATCGTCGGGATGGAGGTCGGGAAAGGTGAGCATCAGGTTGGTCAGATCGCCCTTTGGATCGATGGCAATGACCGGAATGCGATCAATCGCCGCTTCTTCGATCAGCGCAATCCCCAGACCGGTTTTTCCACTGCCGGTCATTCCAATGATCATGGCGTGAGTCGTCAGATCTTTGGCATCGTACAGGATCAGGTCCTCGCCGCGTTTCCCCTGATCGAGATCATATGACTTGCCGAGATAGAACAACCCCAGTTTCTCATAGTCGCTCATGGCGCTCCCCTCCTGAAACCGAAACTGTGCACTGTTCAGGGTACCACAGTCAGCACGTCTATGCCACAGGCGTATCGTTGTCACGCATCGTGCGGTTGAGAGAGTAAAGCGGCAGACATGCGCCATTGCCGGCGCTGGATCTGCACAGCACAGGTCGTTGCTCGTGCCCTCATCCACACGCCGCCGTCGCGCGCTTCCGCTCTGGTTAGTTCTCCTGGCGTTGCTGGGTCTGTATGCGACCTACACGCTGATCCACACCCCATTGCCGGCGCCTGCTGAACCGCCGCAACCGTACCACAGTGCGGTCAGCCAGCAGGTGCAGGTCTTCTTCACCACACCGACGCTCCGCTACCCGGACTCGCCCGCCCGCCGTGTGACGCCGCCGATGCTGCGTGAACTGATCAACGACGTATCCCGCGCCCGCATATCGGTGGACGTGGCGGCGTTCGATCTCGATCTGCCGCAACTCGTCGATGCGCTGGTTGCTGCAAGGAAACGCGGCGTGCGTGTGCGCGCCGTTATCGACAGCGAAAACCTCACCGATCCGGCGGTTGCCATGCTGACCGGGCGCATGCAGGATCGGCGGATACCCGTGGCGTTCGATCATCGGGCGCCGTTCATGCACAACAAGTTTGTAGTGATCGACAGCACGATTGTATGGACCGGTTCGTGGAACCTGACCGAGAACTGCACATTTCGCAACAATAATAACGCGATTCGGATCGAGAGTCGCCGGATTGCTGCCGCGTATCGGCGAGAATTCGAGCAGATGCACGCAGGACGTTTCGGCAGTGCGAAACAGAGCGATCGGGGACGGTTGGCGACGCAGGCAGTCGATGGCAGCATGACCATCTACTTTTCGCCCCAGGATCAAGCTCTGCCCATCATTCTCGATCACATCGAACATGCGCGCAGCACGATTGTGTTTATGGCGTTTTCGCTCACGTCAGCGCCCATTACTGACGCGCTGATCAATGCGACGGAGCGGCATGTGCAGGTAAGCGGAGTTGTTGAAAAGCGAAATGCCAGAGGAACAGGATCGGTTTTCTCCCAATTGCACGAACATGGGGTAGACATTCTGGAAGATGGCAACTGTTACAATATGCACCACAAAGTTATGATTATTGACGATGAGGTTGTAATCACCGGCTCATACAACTTCACCGACAATGCAGAAAACACGAACGACGAGAACCTGGCGATCATCCATGATGCAACAATCGCCAGGTTCTTTCTGTACGAGTATGCGCGCATTCGACAGCAGGCGCTCGAACCGGCGCGCTGCAACTAATATGCTGCCATGCTCCTAGGCTGGTTGTTTGCGCGGTCGTCCCGGTCTTCGGCGCGCCGGCCCAACTTCGGTTGAGTTTGATGATACGGGAGCGGGTGCAGGTTCAGTTTCGGGTCGCAGTTCGACGATCTTGAAAGGAATGATGCTTCCGCGCGTGCGGAAGAAGAGGATGTCGAATCCGCGTCGTTTTGCCGCAGAACGGAGGCGACTGCGCACGGTATTCCGCTTGTCATTCGGTTCGAGTTCTACTTCGCCGTAATCGCCAATCTCATAATCCTCCAGAAACCGATCGTACTCAGCAGCAATCAATGTCCGCATACCTTTGCCTTTGTTTTCGAGGAGGAACGCTTCCTCTTTGGTCAGCTTGCGCACTTTGGGCATTGTCGTTTCCTTTCATTGTAAAGGAGGGATTAGAATACTTCCTGCATGCTATCATTCAGCATTGAGAGCGGAGACAACGTTCTTGCATTCTTCTTTTCTATTGTATAGTACTCTTTTGTTTTATGCAAGCAGTCATCTCAGGAATGAGAAGTCTTTCTTCGATTTCGCTCTCAAATATGTCGGATTTGAGAGTCTGGTCGCTCTTTTTCCCGGCGATTGCGGTAAGGATCACCTGCTCGTGTATGGCAAGTGCGCGAGTCTTACGATATTCCCGGCTAGACGCGGCGACGGAGTGGTGTTGGAGAGCAATTCCTGCAGACATCGCCATTCCGAATGTTCCGGCGTGTCTGGTATAATGCTGCGGTACATATGATGTTGCGACGATCACCGCGATCGGAGGATCGCTAGCAGCTCCGTAATGCCATCGAGAAAGTTGTTGCCATGGGTTCTTCTGAACTTGCTGCTCTCGATGAAGCGCATTCGCGCAGAATGCACATTCTGGCGGTTGGCGCCGTTGCACTCCTTGGGATCGCACTAATCATTGCAGTTCCCGCTGCCAGTGACTGGTGGAAAGTCGTTGTCCTTGGCGTCGTCGAGGGCCTGACCGAATTTCTCCCGATTTCATCGACGGGGCACCTGCTGATCGTTTCCAGCCTGCTCGATTTCGAGGGGAGTCTGGGGGGCACCTTCGAGATTTTCATTCAGCTTGGCGCGGTCATCGCAGTGGTGGGATATTATGCCGCCGACCTGCTGCATCAGGCGCGGCGGGCGCCGCACGATCCGCAGACGCGGCGATTCTGGCTGGCGATTGGCATTGCCTTCGTGCCCGCAGCGGTTATTGGGCTGGCGTTGCACGGGTGGATCAAAGCGGTGCTCTTTTCGCCAGCGGTCATCGGCGTGGCGTTGATTGCCGGCGGCGTGGTTCTGATTATCGTTGAGCGCCTTCCCCGGCGCACCGCCACGATCCACGACGCCACCCGGCTCTCGCTCCGTCAGGCGCTCGGCATTGGCATCGCTCAAACGCTGGCGCTGACTCCGGGCGTTTCGCGCTCGGCGGCGTCGATCATCGGCGGCATGCTCGTTGGATTGGATCGTCGCGCTGCGACAACCTTTTCATTTTACCTTGCAATTCCGACGCTTGGAGCGGCGACGATTGTCGATCTGCTGACCAGTCTCGATCAGGTGACGCCGGATGATATGGGGCGGCTCTTTCTGGGATTGGTGGTGTCGCTGATCGTTGCGTGGCT
>DAOTWI010000711.1:0-2056 GCA_034436075.1 Roseiflexus sp. | reverse complement strand
TTGCCGTGCGCCCATCGGGTACAGACGTTGCCGTGCGCCCATCGGGTACAGACGTTGCACTGCAACGTCTGTACCCGATGGGTGTTTTATACAATATGTCATTGCTGTGATGAACCCTCATATACGAATAAATTGTATAAAATAAACAAAATCGAAACCGGATATTTCATATGAAGTGGACGTAGCCTTCACGCCGTTTCTATCGTACTCTTCAGCATATTGCAAGCCCACGCGCCTAACCCCAATGCAACGAAGCAGCATCCTGCGCCCGCGCGCGCCGCAGGATTATTTTGCGTTCTGCATCGGCGGGCGACGTGAGATAGAACCCCATCACACAGGAGAAAGGGAAGGTATGCTCAGGCGACGAACAAAACTCATGCTCGGCATCGGCGCGCTTGCCGGTCTGTTGATCGGCACAACCGGAACCTCCTTCGCACAGGAGATCGATCCCGCCATTGCAGAAATGGGCGTGGTCACCGACACGATGTGGCTGCTCGTGGCGGCGTTTCTGGTGTTCTTCATGCAGGCGGGCTTCGCGCTCGTCGAGGCGGGATCCACGCAGTCCAAGAACATGATTAACATCATGTTCAAGAACCTGATGGACTTCTGTGTGGCTGCGCTGGCGTTCTGGATGGTTGGCTGGGGCATTGCATATGGCGCCAGTGTTGGCGGTTTCTTTGGCTCTGATCAGTTCTTCCTGGGTGATGTGCGTGAAGCCGGAAGCGTACCGACCCTTGCGGTCTGGCTGTTCCAGGTGGTGTTCGCAGGAACGGCGGCGACGATTGTCTCCGGTGCGATGGCGGAACGCACGAAGTTCAGCGCCTATCTGATCTACAGCGTCGTTATCTCAGTGCTCATCTATCCGGTCGTCGTGCATTGGGTGTGGAGCGGCGCCGGCTGGCTCAATGACTACGATGCGACCACCACTGGCGACTGGGGTTTCACCGATTTCGCTGGTTCGACGGTTGTGCATAGCGTCGGTGGTTGGGCGGCGTTGATAGGCGCCTGGCTCCTCGGTCCGCGTATGGGACGCTACGGGCCCGACGGCAAGCCGCGTGAGATTCCTGGTCACAGTGCGGCGCTCGCTGGTCTCGGCGTCTTCATCCTCTGGCTCGGCTGGTATGGCTTTAATCCCGGCAGCCAGTTGGCGTTCAAATCGCAGGGCGATGCTGATGCGATTGCCCTGGTGGCGGTCACGACCACGCTGGCGGCTGCGGCTGGCGCCGTAGGCGCGATGATCGCCAGCTGGATTAAGAGCGGCAAACCGGAACTCGGCGCGGCGCTCAATGGCGTGCTCTCCGGCTTGGTGGCGATTACGGCAGGCTGTGCCTACATGCGTCCGCTCGATGCCGTCATCGTCGGTCTGGTCGCCGGTCCGCTCTATGTCATCTCGATGAAGTGGATGGAGTCGCTCAAGATCGATGATCCGGTCGGCGCAGTGCCAGTCCACCTGGTGAATGGCGTCTGGGGCACGCTGGCGGTCGGTCTGTTCGCAACGATCGAAGGCAATACTGGAACGGTCGGTCTGTTCGCTGGCGGCGGTCCGCAGTTGCTGATCGCGCAGATCGTCGGCGTGCTGGCGATTGGCGCTTGGTGTGCGTTGACCAGTTTCCTGCTCTTCTTCATCCTCAAGCGCACAATCGGTCTGCGTGTGTCGCCCGAAGAGGAAGAGCTCGGTCTCGACATCGGCGAGCATGGGACGGTCGCTTACCCGGATATTCACAAGATGCCGGAGCCGGAGACGGTTCGTGCGATCACCGGCAAGCCGCTTTCCAGCACGGCGGAGTGAGCGGGCAATCCCAGGTGACCGTCACCACACGACGCTGCGCGGAGTGTCTGCGCTGCTCCCTGGGTGCGGGCATATTCCGGGCGTCCATTCCAACCCTGCGCGGTGACGGTCACCCTTGGGGCGCTGCGCGGAGTGCCCGCTCTGCTCCCTGGGTGCGGGCAAACCCTGCGCGGTGACGGTCACCTTTGGGGCGCTGCGCGGAGTGCCCGCTCTGCTCCCTGGGTGCGGGTGGCAGCGAAGGTGACGGTCACCCTGGTTGGGGCGCTG
>DAOTWI010000710.1:0-2328 GCA_034436075.1 Roseiflexus sp. | reverse complement strand
TCAGCGTCATTGTGGTGCGCAAGCGCGCGCCCTGCGGCGGCGCCTGCCAGCGATAGGTGAGCCGGAGCGTTGCGCTTCCGCCTGGCGCGATCAATCCCTGTTCGGGCGTCACAGCCAGCCACCCGTCTGGACTGAACTGAGGCCTGAGTTCGATAGCCAGCCCCGTAGTGATCGACGTGTCCGCGCCGCATCCGATCCGCTGCACCTGACTCAGGTTTTTTTGAACGCCAACGCTCAGACGCTCTGGCAGCGCACTCAGGTCGCCATACTGAAACACGATCCGTCCATCACGATGGAGCAGCGTTTGAAACGTGTAGGTCTGATCAAGAGGACCCTGCGACAGCGGTACATGCTCGAAACTGACGACGAACGTTGCGCCGTCATTGACTGTTCCGTAGCGCACCTGCCCGCCGCGCGAGGGGTCGAGGTCGGCGCGGAACGGCGCCAGCAGGTAGAAGAATACCTCGGTCGCTGGCAGGCAGCGCTCCAGCAGACCGGTGTACGGGTAGAGCCAGCCAAACGAGAGGGTTCCGTCCGATGTGATCGACGTTTCAGTGACTGTAAAGGTGTAGAGCGGAAAGTCGAAACCAAGGGGGACATGATCGATCCGCGTGGTGTCGGTCAACTCGAGTGTTGGCGCATCAGTGGGCAGGTCGATCCACTGATAGACCGGTCCTCCCGGTTCGTCGCTCCGGTAGATTCCAAAAGGCGCATACCCAACGCTGGCTTCAAAGGTCAGCGGGCGCGTGCCGGTGTTCGTTATTGTCACTGTTTGTTCAGCGGTTGCGTTGAAATCGAGCGTGGCCGTTACATGATCGGTCGAAAGAGTCAACCGGGGCGCATCGAGGAACAACCCAAAATCGACCGGTCCGCTCGCCGGCACAGTGATGACGCGCTGTTGTGGCGCATACGAGAGCGCGGACGCAGTCAGCGTATACACCCCCGGCGGCAGGACGAATGCATAGGTTCCGTCAGCGGCGGTCGGCGCACTGGCGCCGCCGCTGACACTGACCGTCGCGCGCAGCGCCTCGCCCGTCTCAGCATCACGCACCACGCCGCTCACTGCGGTTCCCGCCGCAGTCACGTGCAGGGTCACCTCAACGGTTGTCGGGGGGCGGGTCAGATCATCGGCATACATCTGAATCCGCGCCGTGTAGGTTCCTGGCGCAGCCACACCGCCGGCATCGAAGGTTACGTCCAGGGTTGCGCTCTGTCCCGGATTGAGCGTCACCGTTGTGGATGAAAGGCGCAGCCAGGGCACGTCGACGCGCGCGCTCGCAACGGCGGCATGCGCGTCGATCAGTCCCCATCCGTAGACGTTGTTGCCGCCGCCAGGCACAACGCCGCATTGGTCGTCCGTTATTCTGCGCGCCGTATCGCGCAGGATGGCGTAGGTCGCCTCAAAATCTCCGATCAGGGACGGATTTGCCGCATAGAGCAGCGCCACAACGCCGGCCACATGCGGCGCCGCCATCGAGGTGCCGCGCAGGGTGGTATACCCGTCGTTGAGGTGCGTCGAGTAGATGCCGCCATCGCCGGGAGCGACGAAGTCCGGCTTCATGCGACCGTCGGCGGCTGGACCGCGCAGGCTGAATGAGGTGATGGCATCGCTGCGGTTGGTGGCGCCAACCGCCACGACATCGGCATAGTCGCCGGGGGAAGCGATGGAACGGCAAACGCCGGCGCCATTGCCCGCTGCGAAAACCGGAAAGATGCCCGACGCGCGCCAGGCGGCGGTGTATCCGGCATACCACGGGTCGTTGCCGCCGCCAGCCCACGAATTGTTGACAATCAACGGGCGCAGATCGGGGCGCGGATTGCGGTCGTTGAGGTCGGTTGGCGCCAGGATCCATTGCGCTGCGGCAATCAGGTCGCTTTCGCTGCAGAATGAACCCTCGCATCCCTGCGCTGCCATCCAGCGCGCGCCGGGCGCGACGCCAAACTGCTCGCCGCCGGCGCGCCTGCCGACCATGGTGCCAATCGTGTGCGTCCCATGACCATTCTGGTCGGTTGGTGCTGGGAACGTTCCCTGCGGGTCGTACCAGTTGTAGTTATGGTCGTACTCGCCGTTGCCGAGCGCGCCACGATACTGATCGCGCAGCGCCGGATGATTGAAGAGACCGCCAGTGTCGATTGAGGCGATAATGACCCCCTGACCGGTCACGCCGAACTCGTTCCAGACGCGATCCGCGCGGAGGGCGCGAATATTCCAGCAGACCGGGTTGCCATCCGTGCTGCAACGCGCATCGAGACTGGCAGGAAGCGCCTGCGGCGCAACCATGATGCTGGCGTCGGCGCGCACCAGGGCGACGTCGGCGCGCCGCTCCA
>DAOTWI010000709.1:0-13956 GCA_034436075.1 Roseiflexus sp. | reverse complement strand
TGACCTGCCGCCCCCGCGATCCGGGCGGCATCAGGCGCGCGGGCGCACCGCCGATGAACGTGACCGTCACCACGTTGGAGGGAACGTTGACTACATTCGACTATGCGAATCAGGCGCTGCGGCGCGACATGACGGCATACGCGCGGGCATTGCGCACCATCGTCGAAGCGCTGCCCGAAGCGCGGGCATTGTGCGACAAAGTGCTCAAGGAGGTGCGTCTGGTTCAGGCGCTGCTGGCATTCGCCAGCAGCGCGCAGATCGCGGCGCTTGCGCAGATTGCTTATACCATCAGCAATCTCTGGACCTATCGCGAGCAATCGCTGGCGCGCACACTCGGTTTTTCCGATGAGATCAATGAGGCGCGCACCTATCGCAACGAAGCGCAACGCGCAATTGCCATGCTGGCGCGCCATACATCGAACGATCCGCTGGCGCACGAGTTGACTGTCTGTTTCAACAATATCGTCGCGCATCTGGAAGAGGAAGAACGACTGCTGATCGAGTGCGATCAGGCAATCCGCCCGCACGCCGAGAATATGGAGATCACCCGCAAGCGCCTGAATCTCCTGATTGCCGCCATCGACGCGCGTATGCCTGCAACGCCGGAAACCGCCGCCATCCTCGCGTCGTACAGCGAAGCCTCGCGCCTGCTCCACGATTGGGAGAGCGGCGTCCCCCTCGATGAACGTGGCATTGCAATCCTGGAAACCTGCCTCGACCTGCTTGATCGCGCCAGCCTGGTCTTCCCTGCAGCGGCGCTGAACCCTGGGAGTAAGGGTTAGGGGCGCTGAGAACTGAGAACCCAGAACTGAGAACCCAGAACTGAGAACCGAGAATCCAGAACCGGGAACCCAGAACCGAGAGTCAAACGTGGTTACGATGATGCCGACGGGATCTGCCGCGCGACCGATGGTGAGACAGAGAGAAGCGACGCGCTGACCCACCCCGTCGCTGCTGGCGCCCGCACCCGATACCAGCGCTGGTCGGCGCTGCGCTCGATGATAATGACGGCATCTTGAACATTCATCTGCCCCACGATGCTGCCCCCGCCCGGCGCGCTCCGAATCGGACCGGCGCGCGCCGCAGCCACTGTTGGCTCCGGAGTGCGCTTCAGCGAACGAGTCTGCGCTGGCGTGGTGATCGTCACCCTGCCATTGAGATTACTGATTTCGATGAGGAGGGTGGTAGAAAACACATTCGATGGCTGCTGGCGAACATTGCCTGCGGCGATCACCTGAACGCGGCGCAGCATGCCGTCGCTGCACAGCCAGAGTTGCACAACGCCCCGCTGGATGGTGAGATCGAGCGGCGTGTTCGTATTCGTTGCGCGTGGCGGCACAAGCGGTCGTCCAAGCGCTCCGAGCGCCGCCAGCGTTGCATCGGCGCCCGCCTGGTACGCTGTGCAACGCCGTCCATCGATGGTTTCGGTGCGGCCCCGCGTCATCGCTGCAAGCGGAAGCGCGTTGCCCAATCGCCGGAGCAGATCTTCGAGGCGGTAGGGGGGCGCTAAAAACGATGGCGCATCCGCGCCAATCGTGTACCAGACCGGTTCAGTGACGCCGTGGATTGGCAACGGACCGATCGCGTAGGTCACACCATTGGCGCGCACCGCAGTAATGCCGCCGGCCGGGTCGATACCCTGACGCAGCAATTCCGGCGAGCGCAGGACAAACGCGAAGTTTGCGCCGTTATACTCGCCCGTGTAGTCGATCAACGTCTCTTCGCGCGCACCGCGCGCGCCAGCCACAACGCCAGCGGCGCGAATGGACACGTTCATTTGATAGGACGACGCCTGCGACGTGCGTTCGAGCGCTGCCGCAAGCAGACGTTCAGTTTCGTTCGCCGTTGCGCCTGGCGTGGTCGTCGAACGTGGCGTCACACCAGGCGCCGGCGAGGGAGTGACCGTCCTGATCGTTTGCGCCGATACCGGTTCTGCCGCTGGCGCTGGCATGGCGGCGCCTGCCAGCAGCACCACACTCACAATCAGAGCAAGAAGACGCACTTGCATAACATGCTATCGGTATCATCGAACATAGCAAGTTGAAGTATACCCCAATCAGCGGCTGGATAGGGCGGTACTTTTGGGGGAAGCGGGGTCAGGCATTTGAAGGTTGAATGTTGCCCGTGTGTTGAGTCATCTTTTTGCATTTTAGAACAAGTGTGCTATAATTCGTTCGCCTTTCGCCGATATCCGCCTGTAACCGTGTGGCAGGCAGGCGCCATTCGCAGACCGTAAAACCCAGGCAAAGGAGTCAGATCATGCTGCGACCAACGGTATCGCTCCATGGTGCGATGATCGTGCTGATTCTCAGCGCCGTCGTTCTGTATCTGGACCATCAGTATGCGCCTTCGCCCGTCATTTTCGACCGATCACGCCAGCGGAACACAACGTTTGACGTCATCTGGTCACATGCAACAGGAGCAACCACTGCATTTGCGCATGCCTCACCATCGCGCTTCGTATTGGTTGGCGAGAGCGCACCATTGAGGCTTTCTGGCGATATGGGACACAACGTTCGTGCGGCGCTCGACGCCAGCAACGGCGCCCTGCGCGATGTCATCATTCGACCGGGTGAGACGTGGAGTTTCAACGCTGGCGTCGGCTCGCCTGCACACCTTCGCGTGCGCATCGTCGGCGGCGTTCCCGGCGGCGGATGGTGCGACCTTGCCAGCCGCTACGTTCAGGCGCTGCGTCTGGTGTTACCGCCCGAAGCGTTCACCTTCCCGAACCACGTGCGCACCACTGGCATCGGCTTGCTGGATGTCGCCGATGAAGATGCGGTCGCCATCTGGAATATCGACGGTCAACCCGGTTCATTCGGCGGGCGTCAGGATTTGCAGATCACGAACACGACCGGTGGCACACTGCGGTTAGTCGTCGTCGAGGGACCATCGGCGGATCAGATCGTCGTGCGGGCATTGAGGGTAGAATACTGAACGTCTCCTACCCTTCCTTCTTGCCCCCCATAAACCCGCCAAGCCCTTTCATCACCGACTCGGCTGCTCCTGCAACACTGCTGGCGTCGGCGGCGAGAACCGCATCGATCTGACCAGCGATCGGCGCTGGCAACTTCTCCTTCAGAAAATCGGCTACCGTCTTGACCGCCATCTGCGCCTGCGATTCGGTGATTCCGGCTTTCTCAGCCACAAGTTGCGCCAGAGTCGCCATCTTTCTCCTCCTTGCTCTAAGGAACGTCACAAAACTATGGTACCATAGTTCAGCAATCATTGCAGGCGCAGCAGTGTCGCCTGGCGCACAGCAGGAGGCTCACAGTGGAGCACATACACATCCTCACCGACGCCGCTCCGGTTCCGCACGGCGCATACGATCAGGCTATTCGCATCGGCAATATCGTGATCACATCGAGTTATATGGGGCTGCATCCGAGCCACGCAGGCATTATCGCTGGCGGCTTTGAAGCGGAGTTTCGCCAGGCGATGCACAATATCGTCGCTGTGCTCGCAGCCGCCGGGTGCACCCTGCGCGACGTGGTGCGCGTCAATGTGTCGCTCACCGATATGCAGAAATACACCGAGATGGATCGGCTCTATCGCGAATATTTCCACCCGCCCTACCCGACGCGCCGCACGATCGGGATCAAAGAACTGCTCGGCGGCGCGCAGGTCGAGATCGATGTATGGGCGATTGTGCGCGAGGACTCCGGTCACTCCCAGTAATCGTACTCGATGCCGAGCGCTGTGGCGCGCGCCACGTCGGCGCCATACAACCGCCGAACTACATGCAGCGCAACGTCGATGCCGGCGCTGACCCCGGCAGCAGTGATAATCGCGCCGGTATCGACCCAGCGCTCATCTTCGACGACCTCGATTTCAGGGAAGCGTTCGCGCATTTCGCCGATCCGTTCCCAGTGCGTTGTCGCCGGGCGGCCGCCGAGCAGACCGGCTTGCGCCAGCAGGAAGCTGCCGGTGCAGACGCTGACCGTCAGCTCAGCCTCTTGCGCGCGTGTGCGCACCCATTCCACCAGGTCGATGCGCTCGAGTGCCGGGCGGACTCCCGCGCCTCCTGGAATGACCAGCACATCGACCGGCGGGCAGTCATTGATTGTTCGCTCCGGCTGAACCACCAACCCATTGCGGCAGCGCACCGGCGCCATCGACTCGGCGACGGCGAAGACGTCCATCAACCGCTCGTGCTCGCCAGTCAGGTTGCGCACTGAACTGAATACTTCGAACGGACCGGCAAAATCGAGCAACTCAACGTCGTCGAAGATCAGGATCGCAACCGTCCGTTTGCGTGGTGTCATCAGCATCTCCTTTCTCTTTGACGAACGAGTGAGGATCTATTGTACCCGATTTTTGCCGATGCCGGATGGCGTTACTGTGCTGTCTGCCGGTGATGCGCGCTGGCAATCCGCCAGCTCCGTCCGTCGAAGTGCAACAACAGAATGAGTTCGTGCATCTCACGCGGACCGGACAGAGTAATCGGGATGCGGCGCACACTCCCTTCGGGAAGAGCTGCGAACCAGACATCCCGGGCATACGGACCGATGCGCCCCCAGCACCCTGGCTGGCGCAACATGTCAGCGGGCCAGCGGTCCAGCGCTGTGCTGACATCCAGGTGCGCCGATGGCGCTCCGTGATCGACAAACCGCATCACTCCTGTGATGTCGTGGCGATCCAGGGCAAACAGCACCTGCCGGGCGACATACTCCGGCGGTTGCGGAATAATGCCAACCTCCCGCAGGATGAACGGCACGTCACGCTCCCAGAGATGGCGCACCTGCGTCGTCAGGCGCTCCTGGATCGTCTCGTTGGCGGCTGCCATACCTGGCGCAGCGACGGGCCACAGGACGACCAACCCCATGAGCAGGCTGAGACTGACCCGCTGCCGTATGCGAAACGCTTGCACGCGTTTTGATCGAAACGGTGCGCATAATAGTCGATTCATGGCAAACTCTCTCTGTAGTCCTGTCAGATCGAAGAAGCGAACAATTGCCGGAGTCGCTGTGGAGATGCACTAAGGAGAGGCGTTTTAGAACAACGACAACGGGTCCAGGCACGAATTGTCAGACGGCAAGCAAGCGCGTTCCTGCGGCGCTGCACCCTGGCTGACGACTACCCCCCAACCCCCGCAAGCGGGGGTGCGCCGGGCGGGCGTTCCGCCGGTCATTCACCTGTGCGGTTCGGCACGCTCACCGCGAGTGGACGCCGCCGGTCTCGTCCGCGCAGGCGGACAGTCGGCCGCAAGTCCGTCAGGGGCGATTGCAATCGCTGGCAACCGGAGCGTCGTTTCCTGGCACATCATGCCTGCACCCGACGACCACCCAACCTGCCATACAGCAGGCGAGACAATGATAGCCCGTCCCCCAATGTCACCGCGCGCGTCGGCTGGAGCGCCTCCCAGAACTGAATGGAAGGGTGAGGCGCGGAGTCCTCACCCCTTTCCTCCTCGCAGCAACGACTCAGCGCCTACGGCCGCTGCAACGTGTGCAGATACGCCAGCAGATTCGCCATGTCTTCGTCGTTCATTTCGTGCGGCGACATCACGCCAATCTGACCCTGACCACCGTTGCGAATCCAGGCTGCGATGTTCTCCTCGGTGCGCGGTTGACCGTTCGGCAGGTTGCCGCGGTAGTTGACCCCTTCGGGATAGACTGGACCTGCCGTGGTCATGACGCCTGCAAGACCTGGACCAACGAGCTTATCCGTGCCGGTCGAGTGGCATGCGAGGCACCCGCCGTCGTTCTCAAAGTAGAGTTTTCCCTTCTCGGGGTCGCCGTTAGCGGAAAGCGTCCGCGCCAGCGGCTCCACTGGCGCACTTGCTGCCGGACCTCCCTGCCCGCCGCCGCACGCCGAAAGCGCCAGCACCAGCGCCAGCAGGCAGGCGAACGTTATCGTGTACCTGCGATTCATGGCATCCTCCCATATCATGTGCAATGCTCAGGTGACGAGACAGAGCGGGTTTCCCGACCAGCTCAGGCGCAGCAGGCTTCCTGCCTGACCATCGCACCGACCCGGTCGCCGACAAACGGCAGTTATGCGCTGCGAGGAGGAGGAGTGGGAGGAGGCGCCAGAGTATGGGCGAACGTATCCGAAACGGGCGTTAACCAGCCGACTGCCGTCAGAAGCACGATCAACAGGATTGGGAGCGTGAGGATGGCGGTATGGATGACCGGTGGAAGCGCCGAAATTGGCGGAAGCGATCGGTGAGTCCCCACATCGAAGGTGCAGGTGAAAAGGGGCTTCTCATATGAAGACGTGCGTGCAATTACCCAGGGGGCAATGTGGCAATGCACAATACAGCAGAGCGGAGCGTGCAACGCGATATTCCACAAGAGCAGCAGCGCCAGAAGGTGCGGCGCCGCTCTGCGCCCTGTTATCTGAGCAATGGACAACAACCGTCCACGCAACCGCTTCACTTGTGCATCTGCACGTGCCATGTGCGATTTATCACAAAGATCGACACGTGTATGGTAACACACCTCCAGAACGTTTGCAAATCATCTGACAGAGAACACACATGATAGTCGCTCTTTCTTGATCGGCGCGTATCTGCGTTCTCTCACGCTGTGATCCCCGCGTCCAGAAGCGACTGAGGCGCCTGCACCGTCACCATCCCGGCGCTGGCTGCCCATGCCGCGATGTCCTGTCGCTGGATCGCCGCTGCCATCAGGTCGGCGAAGCGGTCGGGCGTGCAGGCGAAGCATGGCGCGCCGAGCGCCGCAATACAGGCGGCTGCTTCATGGTTGTACGACGGATGCCCCTCGTCGCTCAGGGCAAGCAGCACGATGACCTGCACACCGCTGGCGATCAACTCTGCCACGCGACGAATCATGCGCGCCTGCGGACCGCCCTCGAACAGATCGCTGATCAGCACCAGCGCGGTCTGCTCCGGTATGCGCACCAGTGATTGGACATACGCCAATGCCTGTGCGATGTCGGTGCCGCCGCCGAGCTGCACGCCGAACAGCACATCCACCGGATCGCTCAGGTGTTCGGTCAGATCGACGACTGACGTGTCGAACAGCGCCAGTGAGGTGCGGAGTGACCGGATCGACGCCATCACAGCGGCAAACATCGAAGCGTAGATCACCGAGGGCGCCATCGAACCGCTCTGATCGACGCACAGGATGACTTCGCGCAGCAGACCGCGACGTTGCCGGCGCCCAAATCCGATGCGCGTCTCTGGAATGATCGTCCGCAACGATGGCTGGTAGTGTTTGAGATTGGCGCGGATGGTGCGTTGCCAGTCCATCTCGCTCAGGCGTGGACGGCGGTTGCGGGCGGCGCGGTCGAGGCTGCCGTTCAGCGTCTGGCGCGCCGGTTCTGCCAGTTTTTGCTCCAGCTCTTCCACCACGCGGCGCACGACGGCGCGCGCGGTTGCTCTGGTCTTATCGGGAATGACGTCCTTAAGCGCCAGGATCGTGGCGACGAGATGCACATCCGGCTCGACGCTCTGCAACAATTCCGGCTCGAGCAGCAACTGGCGCAGATTGAGCCGTTCGATGGCGTCGCGTTGCATGATCTGCACCACCGGCGACGGAAAGTAGGTGCGGATGTCATCGAGCCAGCGCATCACAGAGGGCGCGGATCGTCCAAGCCCGCCTTTGCGATGATCGCCCGCCGTTTCGCTGTACAGCGCCCGCAAGACTCGATCCATCTCGCGATCACGCCGGTCGCGGAGATCGAAGCCTGTGCCGTCAGGCTCGCCTAACACCAGCCGCCAGCGCCGTAGCCTGCTGGCGTGCGCGTTGGATGGCTCATCAACCACCAGACGCCTCCTCAGCCTGTTCAATCAACCGCAGCAATGCGAGTGCGCGTTCGGCGCGCGCATTGTCCGTCTGCATCGGCGTTTCCACTGTACTGATGACCGGACCGTTGCGCGCCAGGTCGCCGAGTTGCCGGCGCGCTGCTGGCTCGAATCGCTGAAATGAACGGCGCAGGATTGGCAACTGCGCCACGAACGCCGGTTCAGAAAGGTTAACCAGCCAGTTGTCGAGGATGCGCCAGAGATTCGGGTTGTGAATCAGCGCCAGCGCATCGCCGGAGAGAAACCCTTCGAGCCATACAGCCGCCCTTGCCGCCGCCGCCGTCGGCGAGAGCGCCCGGCTCATCCTGCCCGCCGTCGCGGTTTCTTCACCCTCATCGTGCAACAGGCGCGTCGCCGCTCCCTGGATCAAGCCGTGCGCTGGCATATCCGCCAGACGGGTGAGCGCGGTGCGCCAGGCTTGCATATGTGTATCATCTTCCAGGAGCGGTATGTGCCGATGAACGGCAACAAGCTGCTCGAACAATTCCTTCGCCGCCTCATCGCTCAATGCCACGCATGCCAGGGGCAGTCCGATGCAGACGCGCGTCAGTATCTCCACCGCCAGGGTGCGCATGATGGTGACATCACTCTTGCGCACGTTGCTGTAGCGCGCGGTCTGCATGAGACCTGGGAGCGCCTGCATCAATTGCACCATATCGCCGGTTGTCGAAGCAAGCGCCTCGACCTGCGCCAGGACATCGTTCAGGGCATCTGGCAGATCCGCCAGCAATGCAGCCCCCAGAATCTCGATGACGTCCGGCAGGCGCCCGGCGCGCAGCGCCTGCTCACGCACGCTGGCGGCAGCGGCGGCTTCGACCGTATTTCCCAGGCGGCTGGCTTCGATGATGCGCACGACAAACTCTGGCGCCCAGCCGGTCAACCGCCAGATTTCGCGGAACGTACCCTGCGCTCCGTGTGGTGTGAACGCCTCGCCCCAGGCGATGCCAATCAGCGCAAGGCGATGGAGAAAATGGCTGTGCTCCAGACCCGATGGTTTGCGCAGATCGATCTCCAGCAGTGCAGGCTCGGTCAGATACGGCGTCAGGCGCAGGCGTTTGAGGGTGGCATCGACGTCGCGCTGCAACGGCGGCGCGGGCGCATCAGGCGGCACACTGCCAATCTTCTGTCCGATAACCAGCCGTTCGCGGATCAGGCGCAGCGGCGCATCGTTGCCGCCGCAGAAGACCGCCTGGATTGCCTCTTCGATCTCGCCAAGATCGGGCAGGGGTCGTCCGCGCAGCGCCGCCAGCGCCTCGCTTAGCCGGGTTGCTTCAATCACGTGCGCTGGCGAGAGATTCAACCCCTCGGAGCGCAGCACGTGCGCCGTGCGTGTCATCCAGTGCGCCACAATGTCGCGTTCCACGCTCCAGAGATGTTCATACCAGCCAGGCGAGTCGATGCCGGCGCCATACCCCGAATGGCGGGCAAGGCGATCATAGGTCCACGGAATCCAGGCGGCGCGCACGTCTGAGACGGGCCTGGCGCGACGGGACAATTCCGAGAGCAGGCGCTCGTCCCCCTGAGCGTTGTCGAGATCGAGAAGGGCGGGCGCGTGCCAGGCGCCGCAGACCACAGCAATGTTGGTGAAGCCCTCACGTTGCGCCCGGCGCAGTGCAGCGCGCATTGCCGCTTCGCGGGCAAGGGTGAGCGAGTCCGGCGGCGCGTGGGCATCGGCTTCTGCGCGCAATGCAATCATCAATTCCAGGATTGCCTGAAACAGGTTGCGTACATCGCGGCGCTGCTCAACGACGTGATCCCACCAGCGTTCGGGGTCATCGTAGCCAGCGGCAGCGGCAATGTGAGCAAAGGGATCGATGGAAGACGGCGTTTCGTCGGTTGCCGGCAGCGCAAACCACTGGCGCAGCGGCAGATCGGCAAAACGCACCGGAATGCCAGCGTCTCTCGCGTAGCGCAACGCCTGCCACTCCGGCGAAAATTCGGCGAAGGGGTAAAAGACCGCCTGCGTTGGCTGCGTTTCCCGGTAGATCAACAGCGCAACCGGCGGAGTCATCGCCGGATCGGCTGTGAACGAAAGAAGGGAATCGGCTTCAGGCGGACCTTCCACCAGCACGCAGTCGGGTTGCGCCAGGTGCAGCACATGCCGCACGCTGCGCGCAGAACCAGGTCCGTGGTGGCGAATGCCGAGCAGGGTGATCATACGCGCTCAGTCGGTCAGTTCACGGCAGGCGCGATACAGATCGCTCCAGCCATCGCGCGCTTTCACGACAATCTCGAGATACTCCTTCCAGGCGACCGTATCGTGCACCGGGTCTTTGACGACTGCGCCGATGAGTCCGGCGGCGACATCGTCGGCGCTCAACCGCCCGTTGCCGAAATGCGCGGCAAGCGCCTGCCCGTTGTTGAGCACCGAAATCGCCTCGGCGGCTGAGAGGGTTGCGCCCGGCGACTTCAACCGCGTTTTTCCGTCGACCGTCTGGCCGCTGCGCAACTCACGAAAGATGGTGACGATGCGGCGAATCTCTTCGAGCGGCGGCGGTTCGGCAGGCAATCCCAGCGTGCGCCCCAGCGACTCGACCCGCTGGCGGACGATAGCGACTTCGTCCTCCAGGGTGGCGGGCAATGGCAGCACAACCGTGTTGAAACGCCGGCGCAACGCCGCCGATAGTTCGTTTACCCCTTTATCGCGATCATTGGCAGTGGCGATGATGTTGAAGCCTTTGATCGCCTGAACCTCGCGCCCAAGCTCCGGGATGGCGAGCGACTTTTCGGAGAGGATGGAGATCAGGGTGTCCTGCACATCAGCCGGAATGCGGGTCAACTCCTCGATGCGCGCCAGCCTGCCGGTCTGCATGGCGATCATGACCGGGCTGGGAACCAGCGCCTGCTCGCTCGGTCCTTCGGCAATCAGGCGCGCATAGTTCCAGCCATACCGCAGACTTTCTTCGCTGGCGCCAGCCGTGCCCTGGATGAGCAGAGTCGAGTCGCCGGAAATCGCGGCCGCCAGATGTTCCGATACCCAGCTTTTCGCTGTGCCGGGAACTCCCAGGAGCAGCAGCGCACGGTCGGTCGCCAGGGTTGCAACAGCGACTTCGATAAGCCGGCGGTTACCGATGTATTTTGGCGCGATCTCGAAACCGTTGTTGAGCCGCCCTCCCATCATGTAGGTCACGACGGCTTCCGGGGATAGGTTCCAGTTCGGCGGGCGCGGGCGCGAGTCGACAGCAGCGAGTTCAGCCAGTTCGCGGGCAAACGCCTGTTCGGCATGTTCACGCAGCAGATTGGTCACGGTCATGCTCCAGCACAGTGATATCACGGCGCAGCGTCAGAAGTTCGACGACGTTCGTCATAGCATCGCCCCAGATCGCTGCGCCATCGGATACAACAGCGGCAAGCGCCTGCTCGATCATCTCGGAAGGAATCTTCAGCGCCAGCCGGAGAAGATGCGTTGTGAACCAGTGGGTTATCACCCACGCCCGGTCAACGCCGGAGAACGCCGTTCGATACATCTCGAAGACCGCCTGCGCCAGGGCGGGCGGCCAGCGCACATTGCTGTGCAGCGCCAGATAGAAGAGAAGTCTGACCTGGTGAGAACTCTGGAAGCGCTCAATCTGCGGCGCCAGGAGATTGGCAAGCGTTTCCGGCGAAAGCCGATCGATCAGATCCACGCACGTCTGATCATCCATGCCCGGCGTCCCGCTTTCCTGCCAGTGACTCAACAGCGCCAGCGCCCAATCAGCGTCGCGCGCACGCAGTGCGGCTGTCGTCCAGCCCTTGATCAACATCTCGTTGAATGCGCTCGCTCCGGCAAGCGCAAGCCATTGAGCTGGCGTGAGATGCCATGCGCGCACCCAGAACGACGGCGGCACGCTGCCAACGACCCTGGCAACCAGCACACCTGGCTCAATCGGTTGCGGCGCCTCTCCCAGCGTCGCAGGGATTAACCCATCCCGCACAGCATCGGCGTCGAGACGGTCGGGAATCTCAACAGAAAGGCGCAGCGGCGTTTGTTCCAGCCGCAGCATCTGTTGCGCACGGCGCCACATACGCTGCACAAAGGCGGACTGTGGCAACCGCACCAGCAGGTCGCGGGCAGCGTCGCGCACCTCGCTGCGCGCATCAGTCAGGCAGGCTTCGAGCAACGGTTCATCGTCATCGCTCAGCCCGGCGGCGAGCGTCTGAACGAACGCAATGCGCGCCCTGACCGAGTCTTTCGCCCACGTGCTGAGCAGCAACTGGCGCGCCAGCGCCGGATCGCTGCACCGCAGCGTCTGCAACAGAAGCACCCGTTGTTCAATGCTGCCAGTCGTCCACTGATCCGGCGCAAGAGGGACGACGATATCAGTCCACTCAGGATTGATCCGCCCCAGCCAGGACCCGCGCGCACCGACCACACGCCTGACCAGATCGCGCACCCGCGCATCCTTGCGGGCGTATTCAAGCAGCACAGGCGCCAGGTGAGGCGGAACGCGCATGTCACGATCGGCAAGATTCGTCAGCGCCTCTTCCAGCAAAGCGTGTTGCGGCGTTCCGAGGATTATCTCGAATGTTCGCCACACTTGATACGGCGGATCGGGGCGCGGGTCGGCTGGCGCTGGCGAAAAGGCGGGACGCATCTCTGGCAGGAGCGCGCCGCCGAAATCGCGCAAGCCAGCTTCGGCGCTCTGGCGCAGATACGCTCCGGGATCGGCGACAGCGTGCCATCCCTGCTGAACAAGACGCGCGAGGTTGTGCGGCCGGATTGGGGATGCGGGCAGAGGCGTGCGCGCACTGGCGGTCAGCGTGATCATCCGCTGGCTCGCATCCCAGGCAGTCAATGGCGCAAAAGCGAATCCATCCCACAAGCCAAACGTCGTGACCGGCTCGCCGCCGCTGAACGACAGCGCCTTCCATGCTGCCATCGGTTCGATCGCCAGCGGCAACGCCCGGCCGGTTGCATCGATCAACCACCAGTGATTCGTATCGCCGCTCACGATGACCTGCCGGATCACCGCCGGAAACGCCTCCAGCCACGGCGCCCGTCCCAGAACATCGGCATATGCCCCCAGCATCGCGGCGCTGTCTGGCATGCCGTTGTGAGCAAAAACGGCGTCTCCATGCGCGTACGACCGTTGCAGGATCAACGCACGGAGCGGGAATGCTGCCGGAAAATACGCCAGTTCCCCGGCAAAACGCATCCCGACAGCAAGATCGCTGCCAAACGGCTGCGAGCGCGGCGCGAAGGAGAGCGCCAGAGCGATTTTTCCCGCGCTGCTCAAGAGCCAGTTGCGCTGCGTCCGCAGCCCGGTCTGCTCGTCAGTTTCGAGCGTCTGGGCGACGACGAGCCAGGCATCCGTCCACGTCTCGCCGTGGTGTTGCACTTCCTCCTGTTTGATCGTCCAGCCAAGCGCCGTGCGCACCTCGGATTGCGCGCCAGCGGGCAGCGCGTTCAGGCGTCGAAACGCGCGAATGAGCAGGTGGACGCGGGCAAGTTGCCACACAAGACGCTCAGCCCACAGATCGCCGCTGAAGCAGAATTGTGCGGCTGCGCGAATCATGCGCGCAACGCCGGGGAGTTGCGCGTCGATCAGCCGGCGCGCAACTGCCTCCCACTCGTCGGACGGCATCTGCCGGAACGCCAGGACGCCGCGTGAGAGGGAATCTTCCAGCCAGCGTTCCAGGGTGCTGAGACCGTCCAGCGCGCGCTGCTCGCGTTGAGCGGCGCGTTGCGTTGCAGCCGCTGGTGAGCCTGATTTTGGCGCGCGCGCCTTCTCAGGCGCGCCGGATTGCGTTGTCCGTCGTGCAAGACGATCCTGCACCCAGGTTGGCGGCGCTGCCTCGGACACAACGGTCGGGTGCTGAACCACGAGCAGCAACAGCCCTACCACGTGTTTGCACGGCGTCTTGCGACCTGGACAGGAGCAGGCAGCGGTCAGATCGTCGAGCGCCACGAACACGCGATACGGGGTGGCGCCGCTGCCCCGATACTCACCCCACAATGCCGCCTCGCGCTGACCAGGGTTGATCCAGCGGTCGGGTCGGGCGACGCTCTGCCCGTTGCGAAATGCGGCTTCATCGCCTGCAAATGCTCGTATGCGGTTAATATCAGGCAGATCGAGCATGAAGCATACTCAGCCGCCATGTGTAGATTGACAGCGTCTCGATAGTAGTAGTATCGCACATTCGTTCGTCTTTGTCAATAGTCTGAGATATGGTGTCAACCACTCCAGGGCGCGCCGCGAGCGGGG
>DAOTWI010000708.1:0-2141 GCA_034436075.1 Roseiflexus sp. | reverse complement strand
CCGCGCCCCTACCATACGTCCACCGGTACGCTCCGCCGTACACGGTCTTCATACGAGCGAAAGACCAGGTAGACTGGCAGGGATGGGATTGTCGTCATCAAGGTATCCGGCAGGAGCACATACAGCGCATACCCTTGAAGATCGACCGGCGCGACCAGCAGCGTGGAGAGGAGTGCATACACCCCGTGATAGACCACGCTTCCCAGCGCGACGCCGATGACTGGCACAAGCCAGTTCTCGTGGCTCAGGCGAATCAGCGCCTGGGTTGCCACAATCACGCCTGCCAGCAACGCGAGCGCGTGCAGCCCAAGGAGAGTCATCGCGCACAGGTCGAGCGCCAGGCCCCCGTAGAACGCCCAGCGCGCGGCTGAGGTCGTTCCAGCGATCAGTCCATGGATGATCGTCAGCAGCAGCACCAGATTGAACGGCAGATCAAAAGGGCGCGGCAGCAGCGCCGTCTGCACCAGCGCCATCACGAGCAACGCGGCAAGCACCAGCGCCTCGTGCGCAATCACTTCTTCGATTCGTCGCTGGCGAGAATGACCCATGCGTAGCGCACCCGATCCGGATCGACGAACGGACGCACGCTGGCGACCCGCTCACGCCCGGTATCCTGCACGGTTTCGATGATCCCGACTGGCACATTAGGCGGCACAGCGGCGCGCGGCAGATTGATCGCCAGTTCTGCGGAAAGCCCGGCGGTCACCACGGTATTGCCAGCAGCCAGCGGCGCATCGCGCGCCACCGAATGCAACAACAGGCGCGATCCGCGTTGCCATTGCCCCTGCGCCACGCCGCGAACCACATCGGTGTCGTGATAGACCTGGGCGCTCAACGCGCTGCTGTAGTCGGTGATCAGCAGGACGGAAGCGGTTCGTGGTCCAACCGTTTCGACGACGCCGATCAAGGCGGGCGGATTGCTCCCTTCGCGCGCGATCACCGCCATCCCCGGCTGCACCCCCTGGTCGGCGCCGGCGGCAATCAGCACCAGGCGGCGACCGGAGTCGGGCGTGAGCGCCAGAACATCCGCTCCCAGCAACTGCCAGGGATACGCCTGTTCAATGCGCACCTGCTCGCGCAGCCGGGCATTCTCGAACTTCACCGCCTCCGCCTCGATCAGGCGCGCCTTGAGGTCGGCGATCTCGGCGCGCAGCGCCTCGTTTTCCGCCCGCAGCGCCGGATCGTCATTCAGTTGACGGGGGATGGCGCCGATCCAGTCGCCAAACCCCTGCAACCTGCCCAGCAGCGGGCTGATGAGCGTTTGCGCGTGTGTACGCAGCGGACCAAGCAAGCCTGCCTGATCGGCAGCCAGGATCGCCGCTGCCGCCAGCACGAGCAGAATAATCAGCAACGGCGAGCGCCGCGCCGGTTGGGACAGGCGATACGAGCGATCGCGCAGCATGGGCGGAACTCATCAGTAATACGAGTTACGCGGTCGCCCTACGGACGAGTCGCGTAACGTCCCTTTTTGCCTTCGGCAGAGCGGCGCTTGTCTTCTTTTGCGTCAGTCATGTCAATAACGGACGCGACGGGTGCGCTGCGTACTGGTCAGAATGTCGCGATACACCGGATTCTCGAACTCCTCGACCATCTTCCCCGCGCCGCGCGCCACGCACGAGAGCGGGTCTTCCGCGATATGCACCGGCATCTTGGTTTCTGCGGCGATCCGCCGGTCGAGGCCGTGCAGCAGGGCGCCGCCGCCAGCGAGCACAATCCCGTGCTCCATAATGTCCGCCACCAGTTCGGGCGGGGTTTCTTCCAGCGCGGCGCGCACTTCGGCGACGATCGCATTGACCGGACCGGCGATCCCTTCGCGCAGTTCAACGCTCGAGATCTCCACTGCTTTGGGCAGACCGGTCAGCAGGTCGCGCCCGCGCAGCACGACCCGAATCTCTTCGTCGAGCGGATAGGCGCTCCCGGCGGCGATTTTGACCTTTTCCGCCATGCGCTCGCCGATCAGCAGGTTGTACTCCCGGCGGGCGAATTGGATGATCGCCTCGTCGATCTCATCGCCCGCCGTGCGGATCGAATGATTGATGACGATCCCGCCGAGCGAAATCACGGCGACTTCCGTCGTTCCGCCGCCAATATCGACGATCATCGAACCGACTAGCTCATCCACCGGCAAGCCCGCGCCGATG
>DAOTWI010000707.1:0-4536 GCA_034436075.1 Roseiflexus sp. | reverse complement strand
GATCCGGCGTTCATTCGTCTCAGCGATAGCGATCAGAAGGCGGCGTTGCGCCTTGGCGCGATTCTGCGCCTGGCTGCGGCGCTGGCGGAGCAGGGCATCGGTACGCTGGCGGTCGCTCACACGAATGGCGCCGTCGCCCTGACCCTGGCGCCCGGAAACGATGACGTGCTGGCGCAGATCAATGCACGCAGCGATCTCTGGCGCGATCATATCGGTCCGATCACATTCGCCGTTGTGGCACACGACATGCTGCTTCCGCCGCCGGTTGAACCGCTCGATCCGGCGTATGCGGCGCTGAAACTCACCGATGGATTGCAAGGGAGCGAGCCGCTGGCGGAAGGGGCGCGCCGGATGCTGCGCCGTACCTTCGAGCGTCTGCTCGCCCGCATTGATGCCGTCGCAAAAGACGAAGACCCGGAAGACGTTCACGATGCGCGGGTCGCTACCCGGCGCCTGCGCGCATCGCTCCAGGTCGTCGAAGGGATCTTCGACGATGACACGGTGCGAGCATTGCGGCGCGGATTGCGGCGCGTCGCGCGTTCGCTCGGCGTGGTGCGCGACTATGACGTGTTTTTGGAGTCAGTCCGCACCTTCCGAGATCGACTGCCGGAGGAGCGCCGGTCGATCATGGAACCGCTGATCGCAGCCATCGAGACTGCGCGCGCGCCAGCGCGCGAGCGCCTGATCGCCGATCTGGAATCGAAGCGTTTTGAGCGTTTTCTCCATCAATTTGCTGTGTTCCTCACCACTCCCGGCGCTGGCGTCGTTGAACAGAGCGAAACCGGCGCGCCGACGCGGGTGCGCGACTTTGCCGGCAGCGCCATCTGGCGGCGCTACGAGCAGTGGCGCGCCTTCGACGCCGTGCTCGACGGCGCACCGGACGAGGTGCGCCACACGGCGCGCATTGCCGGCAAACGGTTGCGCTACACGCTGGAGTTCTTCGCCGATGCGCTCGGACCTGGCGTCGATCAGGCGCTCGGTCCGTTGATGGACCTGCAAGAGTTGCTCGGCAACCTCCAGGATGCGGTGGTTGCTCGTGAACACATACGCGCACTTGGATTGGGTGACGATGCTGGCGCACAGGCGTATCTCGCGGCGCTGGATGCGGCGCATGATCGGCTGCTCACCGGCTTTTCGCGGTTGTGGGCGAAAGTCGATAGCGCCACCTACCGGCGACGATTGTTTGAACTGATCATTCGGATGTGAACATGGGACAGGAGTTGGAACCGTGACCGAAATGCAGAAGATTCCGCGCCGTGACGAGATTCCCGAACAGTACCGCTGGGATCTCACAACCATATACCCGGACGATGCCGCCTGGGAGCAGGATATCGCCGCCATCGAGGGGATGCTCGGCGATATTGCCGCCATGCAGGGGCGGGTTGCGCGCAGCGCCGATGATCTGCTGGCGGCGTTGTGCCTGCGCGATCAGGCGTCGATGCGCCTCTGGCAGATCTACGTCTACGCCAACCGGCGTTTCGACAGCGACACGACCGATCCGGTCGGGCAGGCGCTCGCCGAACGCGCGGGGACGCTGGTAGCAAAGGTGAGCGCCGCGCTTGCGTTCATCGACCCGGAGATTCTGTCGGCGCCGGAGGAGCAGATCCGCGCCTGGTTGCGCGAACATCCCGACCTGGCGGTGTACAAGTATGCGCTGGATCAACTGTTGCGCCAGCGCGCCCATGTGCGCTCTGCCGAAGTCGAAGCAATCCTGGCGCAGTTCAGTGATATCACGCGCGCGCCGGGCGAAATCTTCGAGGTGTTGACGAATGCCGACCTGAGTTTCCCGACGATTGAGGATGAACAGGGGCAGACGGTGCAACTCTCGCATGGTCGCTACCTTCGCTTTTTGCGCAGCCCTGACCGGCGGGTGCGCCGTGATGCGTTCACCGGTTATTACAGCGCCTTCCAGGGGATTCGCAACACGCTCGGCGCGTCGCTCGCCGCTCAGGTGCGTACTCACGTGCTGAATGCGCAGGTGCGCAATTACTCGTCGTCGCTCGAAGCCGCGTTGACCCCGAATGACATTCCGGTCGAGGTCTACCACAACCTGATTGCGACGGTCAACGCCAGCCTGCCGCGTCTCCACCGCTATTTCCGATTGCGCCGGCGGATCATGGGGTTGGACGAACTGCGCTTCTACGACCTTTACGCGCCGCTGGTTCCCGAAGCCGATGTTGCGGTTCCGTATGCGGAAGGGGAGCGTCTGGTGCGCGCGGCGTTCGAGCCGCTTGGCGAGGAGTATGGCGCTGCCATCGCGGAAGCGTTCGGCAGTCGCTGGATCGATGTGTACGAGAATGTTGGCAAGCGCAGCGGGGCGTACAGCGATGGCGCCTATACGACAGCGCCGTTCATGCTGCTCAATTATCAGGATCGCCTGAACGATGCGTTTACGCTGGCGCACGAACTCGGTCATTCGATGCACTCATACTTCACGCGCAAGACGCAGCCCTATGTCTATGGCGATTACACGATTTTTGTCGCTGAGGTCGCTTCGACGCTCAATGAGGCGCTGCTGACCGACTATCTGTTGCAGACGCGCGATGACCCAATCCTGCGGCGCTATCTGATCGTCGAGCAACTGGAGGATATCCGCACGACCCTCTTCCGCCAGACGATGTTTGCCGAGTTCGAACTTGAGATTCATCGCCGCGCGGAGGCGGGCGAACCGTTGACGACCGACCTGTTCAGCACGATCTACCGCGATCTTGTGGCGCGCTACCATGGCGCAGAAGTGACGCTCGATGAGCAGATTGCGCTGGAGTGGGCGCGGATTCCGCACTTCTACTACAACTTCTACGTCTACCAGTATGCGACGGGGCTTTCAGCGGCGCTGGCGCTGCACAGGCGCATCGTCAGCGAAGGGCGCCCGGCGATTGAGCGGTATCTGCGCTTCCTCCGCAGCGGGTCGTCGCGCCCTTCTATCGAGTTGCTGCGCGATGCCGGGGTCGATATGCTCTCACCTGCGCCGATTCAGGCGGCGATGGATCACTTCGATGCCTTGCTCGGCGAGTTGGAGCAGATGACGGAAGCAGCGCAGGGGTAAGAGCCTATACTGTCTGCTGATGCGCCATATCTCTCACAGAAAGAGCCGCCAAAACCCGGGCGATCAAGCCTGTATGTGGAGCAGCTGGCGCGGGCTGAGCCTGTCGAAGCCCGCGCCAATCACGAGGCGGTCGATGTGCGCGAGGTTGGTCAATGTCAGGATGGTTGTCCTGTAAGAATGTGGCGCAACCCCTCCAGCAACCGGTCGATGTCGGCGGGGGCGTTGTACGCCTGGATGGAAATGCGAATGAGGGGTCTGCCTTCCCACTCGAAGCAGGGAACTTCGATGCGGAACTCGTTCCAGAGGCGCGCCTGAACCTGCTTTGGATCGCACGGCGGCAACGGGAGCGCACGCATCTGCACCCACCAGTCGATAGTGTCAGGGGTGAGCGGCGCAAGTCCGGTGAGTTCGACGATACGGCGCGAGGCGTCACCGAGCAGTTCGTGGCAGGCACGCCGCACCGATCCCCAGTCGTTGGCGTTCTGAAACTCGATCGCCGCCGGGACGCTGAGGAAGGCTGAGGGATCGTCAGTGCCCATCCACTCGTAGTAATCGCGGAACGATGCGCCTTCCGGGTACGCCAGAAAACTCGAACGCATCGCGTGGCGCGGCTGCCATCCCCAACTGACGATCAGCGGCTCCAACATTGCCTGCCGCTCAGGGCGGGCATAGAGGAACCCGGCGCCTTTGGGCGCGCACAGCCATTTGTGGCAGTTGCCGCCGTAGAAGTCTGCGCCGATGGCTTCCATATCCAGGTCGATCTGCCCGAGCGCGTGGGCGCCGTCGATGACTGTGATGATGCCCGCCGCTCGCGCGCGCTGACAGATAGCCTCAACCGGCATGATCATCGCGGTTGGCGAGGTGATGTGGCTCAGGGTGATCACCTTCGTGCGTTCGGTGACGCCGCTCCAGATCTGTTCGACGATGGCGCCGGCATCTATGGCGGGCAGCGGAACCGGCTGCGGGATGTAGGTTGCTCCATCACGTTCACAGACGTAGCGCCAGGCGCGCTCGACGGCGCCGTACTCGTGGGTGGTTCCCAGCACTTCGTCGCCAGGTTGCAGCGTGATCGAGCGCGCGACGATGTTCATCGCGTAAGTGACGTTAGGCACGAACACGACATCTTCCGGCGCAGCGCCGATGAATGCTGCCAGGTGCGCCCGCGCATCCGCCAGCAGTACGTTGAGCCGTCGTCCTAGAAACTCGACTGGCTGTTCTTCGAGGGTGCGTTGCCACTGCTGGTACGCCTCGAACACTGGGCGCGGACACGCGCCAAAACTGCCGTGGTTGAGAAAGGTGATGTCGGGTCGGAGGAGAAAATGATTGGATGTGTGCATAGCGAACTGAGAACTGAGAACTGAGAACTGAGAACTGAGAATCGAGAACCGAGAACTGAGAACCGAGAACTGAGAACTGAGAACTGAGAACTGAGAACTGAGAACTGAGAGCTGAGAACTGAGAACTGAGAACTGAGAACTGAGAACTGAGAA
>DAOTWI010000706.1:0-5854 GCA_034436075.1 Roseiflexus sp. | reverse complement strand
TTCTCAGTTCTCGGTTCTCAGTTCTCGGTTCTCAGTTCTCGGTTCTCAGTTCTCGGTTCTCAGTTCTCAGTTCTCGCTTCTCGGTTCTCGGTTCTCAGTTCTCGCCCTCCTCACCCCGCCTGCAACGCCGTCCGAATCCGCTCAACCTCGTCGATGCTCAGGCGATCAATGTCAGGGCGCGCAACCCCTAACCGATGCCCCTGGACATAGCGCACGCGGGCATCGAAAAGCGCCCGCAGCGGAAAGAAACTGTCGTGGTCCACCCCTTCAATAATGACCTGAACATACCCAGGCACAGACCGCGCGAAATCAATCACATACTGGATCGTTGAGTCGCCAAAGCGATGAAGGAGGGCGTTACGATCAATTTTGACCACAGCGACGCCAAGCCGGGTTAATCGTTCGGTTGACGCCATTCCAGCCCCAAAATCATCGATGGCGAAGCGCACGTCGAATTGCTCCAGGTGGTGCAATCGCTCCCGCATCCATGTGTAGGAGTCGCCCGGCGCATCGGGCGTTTCGGGGAGCGGCAACTCAGATTTCTCCGAAATCTCAATGACCAGTTTGTTCAACGGCAGCGGTCCGTGCAGATACAGGTCGCGCAACGTTTCGTCGTAGCGTGTGCGCATCAGTGAGACCGGGTACGCATTGACGGTGAGTGTCTGCAATTCTTCTCTGCGCGCCCGTCGCGCTTTGCGGAAGGTGTATGCTTCAATGGCTTTGTGCAGAAAGTGCAGATCGCACTCAAGTTGAAACTGTGTTCCCCAGAGATCAGCAATCCGAAAAAGATCAACCGGCGCCCGGTTCGTCTCAGGATCACGCGCCAGCGCCTCCCATCCCCAGATGTACGGCTGCGTCGGGTGGAGGTAAATGATTGGCTCGAAGTGGACGGTCATGCGCTGTAATCGCCGGCGGTAGAGATCGAACTGCCGGTTGTACATCGCGTCTGATACACGCCCGATACGCCGTTGCAACGCATCGTAGACGTGGAGTTCGAGCGACTCTGCATCAACCGGCGCCGTCAGATTCCTCGTCGTGGCAAGGAGCGTCTCCAGCGTCACTTCCACCATCTCATCGAGCGCATTTGCGCCGTTCAATCCGGCGAAGACGAGCAGCGCAGGCGGGCGCGCACCAACCAGCGGCGCACAGATCAGGGAATCATGGCTGTCAGAAGGTTCAGTGTACAACACGGTGCGGCGCTGAAGCGCGTGGGTGAGCATGTCGCGGATGCCATTGCTCTCTGTGATTCTGCGCACATCGCGCACCGCCCGTTCATCGAGCGCAACCGTCGGTTCCCAGGTTCCATCCCTGTGTTCGAGCACGAAACCGTTTCGCGCCTGAAGCGCTGCGGCGAGGCTGGCAATCAGCGAACGGGCAAAATGGTGCGAAGATACATCGAGGCGTGTCAGCGCATGCGCCCACCGCTCGAAAAAGGCGTCGTACCGCTGCATGGCGCGTGGGAGACGCTTCCCTGCCAATGAATGAACGGGATCGCCGTCGTCAGTGATACGCCGGTACAATGCTGAGTACTGGTAGGGATTCGCCCGTTCAATGTTCTCAAGAATCTTCTCCAGACTATTCTGCGCAATTGCATGGTCGATCAACAACTGGGCGCGCTGGCTGTGTGTCTGACCCGGCACGAACAGATTGTACACCGGGCGCGCGTGCTCGAAGCAAAAAGCGCCGAGCGTCTCTTCATTGAATGCCGCCATCACCAGATCGCATAGCGCGGCGTTGTTGTGTTTCATCAAAGTCCTCCCCACAAACACGCCCTGCAACTCATCTCATGAACAATAACAGCCGACCCCACACGAAAGTTACGCGATATTTGAGAAAATAATCCGGTATCGCCACGTGCAGCCCGCGCGGGCAGGCTGCGCTTCCCATAGCCCGCGACTTCAGTCGCCGGGCGGGTGGGCGGATAGTGGAATAATTATTCAAACACCATCAGCCGCCGGACGGGGAGGCGGATAGCGGAATATGTATTCAACGTCCATCAGCCGCCGGACGGGCTCAAAGAACGTGCGACCTGGCGGCACAGGTGTACTTAACATTGAACCTGCGGGAAAAGCTCGCATTTGTGTAGAACTATAGCGCACGGAAACCTGCAACCCGATCACTTCGGCATGCGCCCGATCGCCCAACCGAACAGGAATCCGCCTCCGACCAGCAACGCCAGGCTGATCGCACCGCCGATCAGGACATGCCGCCAGCCGAATGATCCTCCAAGCAACCACCACGCCAGCAGCGCCGGTCCTGCAAGCACAACGAGCGCGATCGCTGCCAGCGGAACGATGGCGCGCAGCAGGAGCCAGGCTTTGTGCAGTGGCGAGTCCATGAGCATCATCCGTTGCATCACCTGTTTTTGGCATCAGAATGGCTCAAATCCCCATAAAGACGCTTCACCCCATCACATTGACCTTCTCCGGCGCAATCTTGAACCGAACCCGTCGCTGATCCGGCGGGTTCGATGTAAATCGTTCTGCGCCAGTGTATCGCCGCGCCAGATAATCGATATGCGCGCGCCCCTGCTCCTCGTTGATCTCAACAACCGGACCGCGGATCTGAATGTAACGATAGATATTGTCCGGCTCGACGACCACCAGCGCAACATAGGGATTCGCCCGGATCGCGCGATCCTTGAGCCGGCCAACAGCAGTGTTCAGGTAGATGTATCCATCCTCGAAGTGAAACCAGACTGGCGTCGCCTGCGGCGTGCTATCAGGCAACGTCGTCGCCAGGATCATGATCAACGGTCGTTCGAGAAGATCGCGATGCGACTCTGGAATCTCGGCGACCTGTGTGGCACGATGACTCATGTGGCGCTCCGTGATGCTTTGAGACGCGGAATGACCTGCTCGCTAAACGCTTTGATGAACTGCTCCTGATTACGCCCGACGTTGTGCACGTGGATTTCGTCGAACCCCAGATCGATGAACTGCTGAATATATGCGCGATGTTCATCGAGGTCGGGTGAGATCAGCATCCGGTTCTTGAAGTTCTCCGGACGCACCAGTTTCGCAATCTCGGCAAAATCTTCCGGACTGCGAATATCCTGCTTGGGGAAGGGCATGCCGCCATTGGGCCATTCGGTCAGCGCATTCTTCATGGCTTCTTCATAGGTTTCCGCCCACGACATATGCAACTGCAATAGTTTCGGCATCCGCGCGGCATCTTTGCCCGCCTTCCGCGCGCCTTCCTCGAACTTCCCCAGCAGCATCCGCAGTTTGTCGGGGCTGGCGCCGGGTGTGATGATCCCATCACACTCTCTCCCCGTCCATTCCGCCGTCACCGGTCCAGCCGTCGCAATGTAAATTGGAGGCGGCGTCGGCGGCAATGTCCAGAGGCGAACTCGCTCCATTGTGAAGTATTTCCCGTCGTCATGGCGGGCGACTTTGCCAGTGAACAGTTTTTTGATGATGCCCACGGCTTCCTGCAGCATCTGAAGGCGGATATGCGGTTCGGGCCAGACGCCGCCGACAACACGTTCATTCAGCGCCTCGCCGCTGCCCAACCCCAACCAGAAACGACCGGGGGTCATTGCCGCCTGGGTCGCAGCCGCCTGCGCCACCACTGCCGGGTGATACCGGAACGATGGGCAGGTCACGCCTGGTCCGAATGTCAGCGTGCGCGTTGTCGCTCCGAGCGCCGCCATCCAGCTCCAGACGAACGCGCTCTGTCCCTGTTGCGGCACCCATGGCTGAAAATGATCCGCCGCCATGACCCCGCCAAATCCGTGCTGCTCGGCGAGCTGGCAGTATGCCAGCAGATCGTTCGGGTGAAACTGTTCCAGGGCTGCGGCATATCCGATTAGCGCCATATGAGTGCTCCTTTATGCTCAAGAAACCGCCGCGCAAGACGTTGCGCCGCTGCATCTCCCGCTTGATGCGCCAGCCAGATCAGATCGTCAATCTCGTCGATATCGCGCTCGAGATGCGGCAGGCGCACCACGTGCACCGGCAACCCGCGACGCCAGGCTTCCGCACAATGACGCGCAAAACTGTCAGGACCAAACAGGAAAGTCCATCCTCGCGCGGCGGGCGCCAGCAGCAGGTTTGTTCCGCCATCGTGAGCTGGCGCAAGCGCCACGCCGGACGTTGTCGATAGCGCTTCAACATCTTCCGCCCGCAGCAGCGGAATGTCTGAAGGCGCCACCAGGATGGCGGCGGAGTCCGGCACATCCGCAGCCGCCTGATGCAGCGCCGCATTCAGATCAGACGTCTGATCCACAACAATCGCCGCACCATGAGCGGTTGCAACCTGATACGCCGCCACATCCCGGCTGATGACCGTTATCCGGCGGACTGGCGACTGCGAGAGCGCCGCCAGCACATCGCCGAGCATCGCCAGCGACAACTCCCGGCGTTCGTGTGCGTCGAGCGCCTGCGCAAGGCGTTGCTTCGCCTGACGCAACTCCTTCACTGGAACAATCGCGTGAATCTCCATACCGGCTGGTTTCTAGTACGAGCGACGACGTGTGGCGGTTCTTGCAGCGTCGAGCGTTGCTTCAGCCAGGCGCCGTTTCTCGTCGAGACCGCGCATCACCGTGTCGGTCACTGCCACATCGACGCCGAACGCGCGAACGGCATCCGCCAGATCGGCGTCCGCCCGATCAATCACGAGCAGATCGATCACACCCTGGTAACAGGCAGCCACACCGCGCACCGAGACCTCCAGTCCGACGGCGCGCATGAGCGGCGCTGCCGGACCTTTGACCGGCGCGCCAGCGATGATCGGACTGACCGCCACAACCGGCGCTGGCGATGCGATGATTGCATCGCGCACGCCGGGCACTGCCAGAATTGTGCCGATGCTGACCACCGGATTACTTGGCGCAATCACGATTATGTCAGCCGTGCGCAGCGCGTCGAGCATCCCCGGCGCCGGGCGCGCCTGTTCAATGCCGACGAAACGCACCCCAAGCGCCTCATCGCGGGCGCGGCGCTGCACGAGATACTGTTGAAAATGCAGCCATCCCACCCGCGTGGAAATCTCAGTCGCCACCGGATCATCGCTCATCGGCAGCACCCGCACACCGACATTCAGCGCGCGCCGAAATGCGTCTGTGACCTGCGAAAGGGTCCATCCTGCGCGTAACAACTCAGTGCGACGAATGTGCACTGCCAGGTCGCGATCACCGAGTTTGAACCATGTGTCCGCCCCAAGCATCGCAAGCACGGACAATGCGTGCGTGGTATCGTCACGAATGCCCCACCCCTGCGCTGGATCGACGATACCAGCCAGGGTGTACGTCACAATATCGATATCCGGGGACACATGCAACCCGTGGAAGACCATATCGTCGCCGGTATTGACGATTGCGGCAATGGTTTCAGACGGTACAACCTGCACCAACCCTTCGAGGAAACGAGCGGCGCCGACGCCGCCCGCCAAAACGACAATCATATGACGGCTCCATCCGGGTCAATCAAAGCGAACGATCAACGCCTCGAGCGGCAATCGCTCCCGGCGGACCGGTTCCACAGCGGCATACCCGACAGTAATCAACGCATGGGGTATCAGCGCCGGGTCAAGGTCGAGCGCTGCCGTAACAACATCCGGGCAAAACAACGGCGCGCACATCCACCCGCAGTCCAGACCGAGCGCATACGCAGTGAGCAGCATGTTCTGAATAGCACAACCGAGGCTCTGGACCGCCATTGTTCGTTCAGCCGCATTGCGCGCATCGTCAGGATAGACGTCAAGATCGACCGTATACAGACACGGGAGAATAACCACAGGGGCGCTTGTGATCCGTTCATACGACTTGCGCGCGCGCATGTCGATCGTTGTGGCGTCCTGACCATCAAGCGCCAGCTGGCGTCGCCATTCATCGCCCATGGACTCCGCCAGG
>DAOTWI010000705.1:0-1822 GCA_034436075.1 Roseiflexus sp. | reverse complement strand
GTATTGCCACGTCTAGCCCGCGCAGGCGGGCTTTGCACCCGTAGCCCGCAGCTTCAGCCGCCGGGCGGATGGGACATTTGCACGCGCCCAACAGCGGCGAGGACGTTTTGAGGACGCTCGATCGCTACAATGCAGATCGCCTGGTTCTGATCGCAGACCAGGTCGCTATTGTTCTATCAATTATCTCAGAGGTGCTCGCATGCAACGAACCGCCCAGCCCCTGCTGTTTTTGCTGGCAGTCCTGTTCATCCTGTCTGCCTGTGCATCGGGCAACACCACGACCAGCGCCCCAACCGCCGCTCCTGCCGCTGCACCAACCCAGGCGCCAGCCAATGATGCAAATGCGCCAACCCAGGCGCCAGCCGCTGCCACGACCGCGCCGACTCAGGCGCCGGTTGCTGCCGGACCGGTCGATCCACGCACAAGTGAACCCTGCGCGGTCTTGAACGCAGAGTCCATTGCGGGCATTCTCGGTTCGTCGTTGATCACGACCGTTCCCCTCAAAGATGGGTTCATCCTTACCTGCTCATACGAATTCGATGGCCAAAAACGGGTCGATTTCGAGATGGACCTGCTCAATCCCGGTAGGGAAGCGTATGATAAGGTGATCAAGTTACAAGAGGGATTGGGCAATACGGTCGAACCTGTTACGCTAGGCGACGTCGCAGCCATCCGGGACAGCAGCGGCAATCTCTCGTTGTACATGGTGGTCAACGGATGGTACACCGTATTGTATGGGTACGGCGTCGAGCGGCAGGCGCTCATTGATATCGGTCGGCTCCTGGCGGGCCGCGTGATCGCGTTCACCCCCACCTCGCTGAGCGCTCTTGCTCCCACAGCTGTTCCCGGCTCCGGCGCCCTGATCGATATGGAAGTTGTGATCGAAGCGCCGCCGGAGATGGCTGGCACTACAAAAGTGTCGAGCCTGAATATCATCCCGCCATTCGCGGGATTTGCCATGTGCTCATTCACACCATTAGCAAATCCCTTCATCGTCACGTTCGTTGCGCCGCCGGGACAGGATCCGCCGACGCCGGTCGCCACGTTCAGCCTCTCGGTCAGCGGAGGGGTTACGGTGAATCAGCCGACGCCGGCAACATTCGAGATCGGGCTTGGGCGATCCGATAATCCGCAAATGTTTGCCGGGGAAGGAACCGTCGTCGTCGCACCCGACGGCAGGTCGGGAACCTTTGAGACCACACGGCTCAAGGGACGGTGGTCGTGCACCTTCGCGGATTGACGTGCGCCAGCAACCTGCGATCAATGCAGTTCAGCGCGTTCATCACACGTCTGCATGGTACGTGATAGCACACGGATGCGCGCGGATCGAGACGGGTTGATACGGATCGGTCGCTCTCCTTGATGTGAACATTCACACAATAATCCGGCATCACCTGGTTGAGTCCGCGCAGGCGGGCTTCGCTTCCCGGAGCCCGTGGCTTCAGCCGCCGGGCGGACGAGCAGACAGCGGAAGAATAATTCAAAAACCATCAGCCGCCGGGCAACAACCGGCGTTGGCTGAGCCTGTCGAAGCCAACGCCAACCCAGGACGGCCAACACGCGCCGTCCTGGGCGACATCGAGTCATCGCTATCAGCGTTTCGCTCCAAGGAATAGAGATCGCTATGAAACTCGTTCATCTCAGTCTGATCCTGATCGCGCTGCTTTTGCCCGCCTGTTCGTCGGGCGCGTCCTCCGTCCCCGGCGCGACGGCAGCGCCGACGGCTGTCTCTCAACCTTCCGGCGCGCCGACGGCGACGTCAGCCGTCAACCCGCCGCCGACCACAGCGCCAACCTCGGCGCCTGCTGGAACCACAGCGCCT
>DAOTWI010000704.1:0-5537 GCA_034436075.1 Roseiflexus sp. | reverse complement strand
CCCCCGACGCCGAACCGGCGCCGTTCGTTGCGCCGCTCCCCTTCGTTGCGCCGCGCCTCAACACCGCCGAAGGGCAACTCATCAGCGACGTGCCGGACATCGTCAGGTCTGCTGTCCCGTCTCAGATTGCACGTATCATCATTCCGAGCATCGGCGTTGACTCGAAAGTCGTCGAGGTCGGCTGGGAAGTCCAGGAACAGAACGGCCAGCAGGTCGCGGTGTGGCAGGTCGCCGAGTACGCCGTCGGTCACCATCGCGGCTCCGCCAACCCTGGCGAAGGGAGCAATATCGTGCTCGCCGGTCACGTCGGCGGGTACGGCAAAGTGTTCAAAGACCTGATCAACGTTAAGGAAGGCGACCAGATCATCCTGTTCGCCGGAGGACAACAGCGTCTCTACGTGGTGCGCCAGCAGATTCTGGTGCACGAAGAAGGAGTTTCGCCCGAACAGCAGGCGATGAATGCGCTCTACATCGCCCCAACGAGCGAAGAGATGGTGACCCTCGTGACCTGCTGGCCTGATCGCGGACCGGACAAATTCAAGTACCGCATTATTGTGCGCGCCACGCCCTACGGCGCCGACACCGACACGCCAACCACCAATGCCGATGGCTGGAATGCGCGTTGAGGCATGCGCAGCGCCTGAGAGACTCACGTTGTTGCGGCGCCGCGCTGTTGTTCGACGGTCAGTGCGAAGCATCACGCAGAATCAAATTCGGTATAACCCGCGAAGGCAGGCTTCGCAACCGTAGCCCGCAGCTTATGAAGTGAAGATGCAGAAAATAGTTCGGTACTGCAAGACGCTGCGGGCTGAAGCCACGACTGAGATCGGGAAAGCCCCGGAGGGGCTTCCACGTCTTGAGCGAGGGCTTTAGCCCGCAGTTCAAGCGGCGAGACGGCGGTTTCCGCCCCATCACGAACGCACCTGCGCGAAGAAGCTGCGTCAGGCGACTCCGGCGCTGGCTCCTGACAGGTCACGACCGCACCTGCGCAGATCAGCTCCTGACCCTCATTTCCGGCACAGAATCGACGGTAGCATGAGACTTCAGGAACAGATCAGGCGAACCAAATAGCCCACTTGTGCGAAAAGAACCTTCGTGCTATAATGCCCGCATAGTGCGTGGCGCCGCTTTGACAGCGCAGGCGCGATCAGGTAGAGTCGTAAGGAGAAACACGAGTGAGCTCATTAAATGGAGGAGCGCAGATCATGGCCCTCTCCCCGGAGAAAGAAAAGGCGCTGGCGGCAGCCATGAGCCAGATCGACCGCAAGTACGGCAAGGGCTCGATCATGCGGATGGGCGAAGCCAGTTCCAAACTGGCGATCGAAGTCATCCCCACCGGGTCGATTGCGCTCGACATCGCGCTTGGCGTCGGCGGCGTGCCGCGTGGTCGAGTCGTCGAAATCTACGGTCCTGAGTCCAGCGGAAAGACGACGCTGGCGCAGCACATCATCGCCGAAGCGCAGAAGATGGGCGGCGTCGCTGCGTTCATCGACGCTGAGCACGCGTTCGATCCGGTCTATGCGAAGCGTTGCGGCGTCGATGTCGATAATCTGCTCGTCTCCCAGCCCGATTACGGTGAGCAGGCGCTCGAAATCTGCGAGACGCTGGTGCGCTCGAACGCCGTGGACGTTGTGGTGGTCGACTCGGTCGCTGCGCTGGTGCCGCGCGCCGAGATCGAAGGCGATATGGGCGACTCGCTCCCCGGCTTGCAGGCGCGCCTGATGAGCCAGGCGCTGCGCAAACTCTCCGGCGCCATCAGCAAATCGCGCGTCGTCGTCATTTTCCTCAACCAGTTGCGCCTGAAGATCGGCGTCATGTTCGGTTCGCCGGAAACGACGACCGGCGGGCAGGCGCTGAAGTTCTATGCCTCGGTGCGTATGGACATCCGCCGTATCGAGACGCTCAAGAACGGTCAGGAGACGATTGGCAGCCGCACGCGGGTCAAGGTGGTGAAGAATAAGGTCGCGCCTCCCTTCCGCCAGGCGGAGTTCGACATCATGCACAACGAAGGCATCTCGCGCGCAGGCAACATCCTTGATGTCGGCGTCGAACTCGATATTATCCGCAAGAGCGGGGCCTGGTTCTACCTCGGCGAGGATCGCCTCGGGCAGGGGCGCGAGAATGCCAAGCAGTTCCTCAACGAAAATCCGGCGCTGGCGGACGAAGTCGAGCGCCTGATCCGCGCTCACGCCATGGCTGCGCCGATCTCGATTGCCGCCTCTAAAGCCGACGACGCTGGAGAAGATTCGGGTCTGTTTGAGGAATAACCTTCCATGCCGGAAGGAACCATCACCGCGCTGCGCGCCCAGGAACACGATGCGCAGCGCGTCAATCTCTACATCGACCATGCGTTTGCGCTTGGGGTCAGCCTCGCGACGGTTGCACGCGAACGCCTGTTTGTCGGCATGCACCTCGACGCTGCGACCTTTGCCCGCATCGAGGCGGCGGAAAGCGTCGAACGCGCGGTGCAGATCGCGGTGCGCGCCATTGAGTCCCGCCCGCGCTCGATGGCTGAAATCCGCGACCGCCTGCAACGCAAGGGGTTTGCGCCTGAAACGATTGATGCTGCCGTCGAACGGCTGCTCGCCAGCGGGTTGCTCGACGATGTCGCCTTTGCGCGCTTCTGGATCGAGAACCGGCAGACGTGCCAGCCGCGCGGCCGCCACGCCCTCGCCGATGAATTGCGCCGCAAGGGCGTGAATGCCGAACTCGTCGCCAGCGCACTGGACGCAACGCTGGCTGATGATGAAACCGCGCGCGCCGAAACGCTGGCGCGCGCAGCAGTGCGGCGCTACGCTGGCGTCGCCGACTACCGGACATTCCTTCGCCGGCTCGGCGGCTACCCGCAACGCCGCGGGTTCAGCGCCGAAATCATCCTTCCGATTGTCGAACGCCTCTGGCATGAACGCGGCGGCGATCAGGAAGTCGTTGATCGCTCGCTCCTCACGGAGCAGTAACCCGAATCAGAGCATACCTATGGCCGACATTCAGTACCTGGGACATTCGTGCTTCCGCCTGCGCGGGCGCGACGGCATCGTTCTGACCGATCCGTATGACCGGTCAGTCGGGCGCGATCTTGGTCGCCCAACCGCCCATGTCGTGACGGTCAGCCACCACCATCCCGACCACGACAACGTCGCTGCCGTGCGCCCGGCGCGCGACCGTGTCATGGTGATCGATGGACCGGGCGAATACGAGGTCGGCGGCATCCTGATCACCGGTGTGCGCGCGTTCCACGATAAGCGCAAAGGCGCCGAACTCGGACGGAATACCGTCTACGTTATCCACCTCGATGACATCGTTTTCTGCCACCTCGGCGACCTGGCGCACGAACTGACGGCGCAGCAACTCGAAGAGATCGGCAGCGTGGACGTGCTGTTCGTGCCGGTCGGCGGCGGCGAAACGATCGGACCGGCAGAGGCGACATCGGTGATCAGTCAGATCGAGCCGCGCATCGTGATTCCGATGCACTATGCCATCGAAGGACAAACCGACATGAATCTGGCGCCGCTCGACCGATTCCTTCACGAATTGGGCATCAAGGAGTATACTCCAGAAGAACGATTGTCGCTCAATGCAGGCAATCTTCCAGGAGACGGCGAACAAACCCGCATCGTCGTCATGCGACCCGCCGTTTGAACGACGGATGAAGATTGTGCTATAATACGCGGAGTATGATCGACAGACGCGGAATGTACAGGAAAACGCTCTGGTCTCAACGGTGCGAAAGGTCGCCCGTAAGATGCGAGTCTCTCGAGGGGAAGGCAGCACTGCCTTCCCCTCAATCTATTTCCTGCGCGATCGCCGTTGTATAAACCGGAACACAGATAGAGCGAACAACTGGGAGCAGCAGATTCATGGCAAAGTATATTTTCGTGACTGGCGGCGTTGCTTCATCCGTTGGCAAGGGCATTACGGTTGCATCGATCGGGCGCCTGCTGAAAGCGCGTGGATTGCGCGTCTCGGTGCAGAAACTTGACCCTTACATCAACGTCGATCCGGGAACGATGTCGCCCTACCAGCACGGCGAAGTGTTCGTCACGGAGGATGGCGCCGAAACCGACCTCGACCTCGGGCACTACGAGCGGTTCATTGATGTGAATCTGACCCGCCTTAGCAATGTGACGACCGGGCAGATCTATTCGGCGGTCATTCAGAAAGAACGCCGGGGGGATTACCTCGGCGGCACGATTCAGGTCATCCCCCACATTACCAATGAGATTAAGTCGCGTATCGCTGCCGTTGCTCGCCAGACGGGGGCGGAGGTGGTGATTGTCGAGATTGGCGGAACCGTGGGCGACATCGAAGGGTTGCCGTTCCTGGAAGCCATCCGCCAGATGCGCAAGGATGTCGGGCGTGATAATGTGCTCTACATCCACGTTACTCTGCTGCCGCACATCGGCGCCACCGGCGAAGTCAAAACCAAACCGACGCAGCACTCGGTCATGGAACTGCGGCGCGTCGGCATTACGGCGGATGTGATTGTGTGCCGTTCCGACTATCCGATCGCCGATGAGATCCGCGATAAGATCGCGCTGTTCGCCGATGTCGATGTCGAAGCGGTGGTGCCGCTGCACACGGTCGAGTCGATCTACGAAGTGCCGCTCGTGCTGGAAGAAACCGGGCTCGGCGCCTACCTGACGTTGCGCCTGGGGCTCGACGCGCACGAGCCGAACCTCGCCGAATGGCGCGATCTGGTGGCGCGCATCAAGGCGCCCAAGCGTAAACTCGCCGTTGCGCTGGTCGGAAAGTATGTCGAACTCCACGATGCATACATCAGCGTCGTTGAGGCGTTGCGACACGCCGGACTGCACCAGGGCGTCGACGTCGATATCCGCTGGATTTCCTCGGAACAGATCGAAGAGGAGGGGTGCGAACCGCTGCTCCACGATGTCTACGGTATCGTCGTGCCAGGCGGCTTCGGCGATCGCGGCATCGAGGGAAAGATCGCAGCCGCCGGATATGCGCGCGAGCATGGCGTTCCGTACCTGGGGCTCTGCCTGGGGATGCAGGTGGCAACCATCTCATTTGCGCGACACGTCATCGGACCGGAGAGCAGAGCCAACAGCACCGAGTTCGACCTGCACACGCCGCACCCGGTCATCGACTTTATGCCGGATCAACTCGATATTACCGACAAGGGCGGCACCATGCGCCTCGGCGGATATCCCTGCCGGCTGCTTCCCGGCACCCGCGCTCACGCTGCGTATGGCGTCGATCAGGTGGTCGAACGTCATCGCCACCGCTTTGAGTTCAACAACAAGTACCGCCGCCTGTTCGAGTCGGCAGGTCTGGTCGTCAGCGGGCAATCGCCCGATGGTCGCCTGGTCGAGATCATCGAACTGCGCGACCATCCGTGGTACGTTGGCGTTCAGTTTCACCCGGAGTTTCAATCGCGCCCCGACCGTCCGCATCCGCTGTTCCGCGATTTCATCGCCGCAGCCGCCCAGACCTTCCGCGAAGGCGACCAGCGCCCGCTGCCGCTTGAGCAGAACGAAACCGCAGTTGAGGCATCGTAGGGGCGTGGCGACGCCACG
>DAOTWI010000703.1:0-4012 GCA_034436075.1 Roseiflexus sp. | reverse complement strand
CCTGAGCCCTGAGCCAGTCGACGGGTCGAAGGGGGCGCACCACCGTCGGTATACCCAAATGAATGCTTAATCTTCATCAATCGCTGGCAACCGCGGACTGCCCCCCAGGGACGCCAACCAGAGAAAGCGCAGCGCCGTATAATACGGTGAGTTCTCATGAAACAACGGAGTCCCCATGCCAGTCGATGAATCGCGTTTTCGCCAGTTGATGGGCCATTTCGCCAGCGGGGTGACGATTGTGACGACCGAGCACGAAGGGCAACTGTTCGGATTGACGGTCAGTTCCTTCTGTTCGCTCTCGCTGCGCCCGCCGCTGGTGTTGATCTGTATTGATAAGAATGTCCGGGGGCACGATGCAATCGCCGCCGCCGGGCGCTACGCGGTCAACATTCTCGAAAAACATCAGGAGTATCTGTCGCGCCGCTTTGCGACGCCGGAAATTGATAAGTTCATGGGTGTCGCGTGGCGTTTCGGTCAGCTGGGGTTGCCCATCCTCGACGATACGCTGGCGGCGTTCGAGTGCCGGTTGACCGATACGTTTCCGGGCGGGGACCATTCGATCTTTGTCGGTGAAGTGCAGAATGCCGAGATCCGTGAAGGTTCGCCGCTCGTCTACTATCGTCGCGGCTATCATGAGTTGAAGTGACCACTCATCTCTCAACCCGCGTTCTGACGGTCGACCCCTCCGCTCCCGACCCGCAGATCATTGCGGAAGCCGCTGCGGTGATCCGGGCGGGCGGGTTGGTGGCGTTTCCCACCGAAACCGTCTACGGTCTAGGCGCCAATGCGCTCGATGAGCATGCGGTGGCGCGGATCTTCTACGCCAAGGGGCGTCCGGCAACTGATCCGATCATTGCGCACATTGCCGATGTACCACACCTCGATGTGCTGGCGCGCGATGTGCCGCAGGTTGCGTATGCGCTGGCGCGGCGTTTCTGGCCCGGACCGCTGACGCTGGTGGTGTGGCGGCGTCCTGTTGTGCCTGCCAATCTTTCCGCCGGGCGCGCAACCGTTGCGGTGCGCGTGCCGGATCACCTGGTGGCGCTGGCGTTGATCGCCGCTGCTGGCGTGCCGATCGCTGCGCCGAGCGCCAACCGTTTCAGCCGTCCCAGCCCGACGATGGCGGCGCATGTGCTCGATGATCTGGCGGGGCGCATCGATCTGGTGCTCGACGGCGGTCCCACGCCGGTCGGCGTCGAGTCGAGCGTTGTCGATCTGACCGTCGATCCGCCGGTGTTGTTGCGCCCTGGCGGTGTGACAGTTGGGGCGCTGCTCGAGCTGTTGCCCGGTTTGACCTTTGCGCCACGCTATCTGACTGCCGAAGACGAAGCGGCGCCAGCGCCGGGGATGCTGTTGCGGCACTATGCCCCCAATGCTCCATTGATTGTGGTGGCAGGCAAGCGTGAAGCGGCATTAGCGCGTATTCGCGCTGATGTATTGTCCGCTGCTGGCGCCAGCAGACGGGTTGGGGTGCTAGCATTCGATGAGGACGCGCCAGTACTGGCGGGTCTGCCTGTGCAGCTGGTCATGCTTGGTTCTGCAACCGATCCAGAACAGGTGGCGCACCGCCTGTTCGCTGCATTGCGCGAGATCGAACGCACGGGCGTCGACCTGATCCTGGTGCGCGATCCGGGCGAGGAGGGGTTGAGCCTGGCCATCCGTGACCGATTGGTGCGCGCCGCCGAAGGGCGGGTCATCATCGCTGAACCGTGAGAGCGCGCCCGTGGTATACTTGCTGGAAAGAAGCGACCAGGCATAGTACCCGAGATGCAATTCCTGCGACGACTGTTTGGCGGCAACGACAACAATCGTGAGCATAACGGCGCGATCCATCTGTATGTCGAGTGCGGGCGCTGTCATGCAGTGGTGCACGTGCGCGTCGACCCGCGCAATGACCTGATGCCGGAGTACGGCGATGGTGATGATCTGGCTGGTTACCGGTTGATCAAGGAGATCATGGACTCGCGCTGTTTCCGGTTGATGCGCGCTGAGATTGAGTACGATGCACGCCGCCGCGAGATCAACCGCACAATCGAAGGCGGCGCATTTATCACGCGCGATGAGTACGAACAACGGCGATCATCGCCATCATCGTCGCCGCGCGACTGAGAGGAACCGTGTCTGAACCGATGACTGCCAACACCGCTCCTCCGCCGGTCTGCCCTCAGTGTGGGCAGACCGATCAGGTGCGTCGAGTCAGCGACCTTGTTCAGGATGAACCGGAGTCGCCGCTGGCGCAGAAACTTGCCGCACCGCGAACGCCGCAGCCGGCTGCTGTCATTGGCTGCGCCACATCGTTCTTTGCCACGATGGTTAGCATCAGCGCCGCTATTTTTGCGACAGGACTGACCGAACTGACTGCAACCGCACCGCGCACCGGTCTGCTGTTCGGCGTGCGCGACACCTCGGTGTTCACCGGGATCATCACCTTCCTGTTCGTCTTCATTGGGGTGCATGCCATGTTCGTCTGGCGGCAGGCGCGCGCAAGCCGCTACTTTCGTCGGGTATTCACTGCCTGGCACCACGCCAGTGAACGCTGGCAGCAACTCCACTATTGCACCCGCTGCGATGGCGTCTTCCTCCCCGGACAAACGGCGCTGACGCAGGTCGATCAGGTGCAGATGCTGCTGTATGCGCGCTGTCCGGCACAACCGGCGACGCCCGCTCCAGCGAATGCACCGCCGTCGGCGGAGGGAGGGTAAACGCCTATATGGACGCAGCCACACAGCAGCAATCGTTCGTCACACACGATCAATGGCGATCAACGATTGTCGAGACTCATTACCGCGCCAGTGTTGACGCCTATCTGTGCGACACGCGGCTGCAACCGCTTCTGCTGCTCGGCGATGCGCAGATCGTTCTGGAACAATTGCCCGAAGCGAGCGTCGATATGGTGATGACCTCTCCGCCGTACTGGGGAAAGCGTGAATAAGGAGTTTCCATGGAAACCGTCGATCTTCTGCTCATCCACGGCGCCGTGGTCACCATGGATGCCGCGGGGCATGTGTTTCTCGATGGGGCGGTGGCAGTGCGCGGCAATGAGATCGTGGCGGTTGGCCCGTCCGATGACCTGGCGGCGCGGTTCGCCGCTCGTGAAACAGTCGATTGTGAGGGGTGCGCGATCATCCCCGGTCTGATCAATGCGCACGCGCACGTGCCAATGAGCCTGTTGCGCGGTCTGGTCGCTGATCAGCAACTCGATGTCTGGCTGTTCGGCTACATGTTCCCCGTCGAGAGCCGCTTCGTCGATCCGGAGTTCGTTTTCACCGGCACGCAACTCTCGTGTGCCGAGATGATCCGGGGCGGGACGACGACATTTGTGGATATGTACTATTTCGAGGAGGAGGTGGCGCGCGCCGCCGATCTCGCGGGAATGCGCGCGATCTGCGGGCAGACGGTGATGCGTCTTCCCACTCCCGATGCAGCGTCGTTCGATGAGGGTCTGGAGCGCGCGCGCGCCTTCATCGAGCAGTGGCATGGGCACGAGCGCATCATTCCGACCATCGCGCCCCACGCGCCGTATACCTGCACCGATGCGATTTATCGTGAGGCGGCGGCGCTCTGCCGGCGCTACGGCGCGCCGCTGGTCACCCACCTCTCTGAGACTGAGCGCGAGGTTCAGGAGAGTCGCCAGGAGCGCGAGGTGACGCCGATCCGCTATGCCAAGCGCGTCGGCGCCTTCGACGGCAAATGCATCGCCGCGCATTGCGTCCACGCTACTGAGGACGATATCCGACTCCTGCGTGAACATCACGTCGGCGTGGCGCCATGCCCGTCGTCGAACCTGAAACTTGCCAGCGGCATTGCGCCTATCCGCCGCTTCATCGAAGCCAGTCTGCGCGTCGGTTTGGGCACTGATGGTCCTGCCTCGAACGATGATCAGGATATGTTCACCGAGATTCACCTGGCTGCGCTGCTGCCGAAGGGGGTGAGCGGCGACCCGACGGCGGTTCCGGCGCGCGATGCGCTGGCGCTGGCAACGTCATTGGGGGCGCGCGCCATCCATCTCGAT
>DAOTWI010000702.1:0-2433 GCA_034436075.1 Roseiflexus sp. | reverse complement strand
CTGAGAACCGAGAACTGAGAACCGAGAACTGAGAACCGAGAACTGAGAACCGAGAACTGAGAACCGAGAAACGCGAACCAGGAACCTGGGGTTAGGACTGGCGAAGCGAGGGCTCATAAGTAGTCGGGTCTTCCTGAGCGCGGCAGGCTGAAGCCCTGCCTGAGATCGCACCAGCCCCGCAGGGGCTTCAATGCACTCAGCGAGGGCTTAGCCCGCAGCCTGAAGAACGCGCGACCGGGCAGCAAGGGCATCTTGCGTATCGTCATAGCGTAGAATTCGTCAGAAAGGGGAAAGAGCATGACCACGATGGAAACGACAACTGAACGTGAGCATGAGACTGCCGCACTGCTCGATAGAATCGCCGCGCTCGAAGCGCGCGTCGCTGCGCTCGAAGCGCATCCTGCACAGGGCATCGAAGATCGTCTGGCGATGGTCGTCTTCTCCGGCGACCTGGATAAAGCCATTGCCGCGCTGATTATTGCGACCGGCGCTGCGTCGATGGGGCTGGAAACATCGATGTTCTTCACCTTCTGGGGCTTGAATGCGGTCAAGAAACAGAAGGTGTTCACTGGGAAGAACATGCTGGAGCAGGGGTTCACGGCGATGCTGCCTGGCGGGTTGGGGCAGATGGGATTGTCGCAGATGAACTTCTTCGGCGCTGGCGCGCAAATCATTCGCAAGTTGATGCGCGACCACGGCGTGATGTCGGTCGAGGAATTGTTCGACCTGGCGCGCGAACTGGGGGTGCGCATGGTTGTGTGCGATATGTCGCGCGAACTGCTCGGCGTGCGCGACGATGAGATGGTCGACGGACTGGAGCACGGCGGTGTAGCGACGTTCCTTGGCGACGCGACCCGCGCCAAAGTGACTCTGTTCATCTAATGCAGTTTTCACAATGCGTGACCCGCGCCCTGACCGTCGTGCGCTTGGCGTTGGCTGAGCCTGTCGAAGCCAACGCCGAACGCACGTTTGGCTGCGCTTGGGGCAAGCATTGTGAACAATACTGTGATCGTAAGGAACGATGTTCATGAAACCTTGCACGAATGACGCGGAACTGGCGGCAGCCCAGAAGGCTGACCTGCTTCGCTACGATATCGACGAACGTCTGACGCTTGCTGGCCAGCCGCAACCGGAAGACTGGGCGGCGCTGGCAGCAGAAGGGTTCCAGGTCGTGATCAATATGCGCTCCGACCCGGAACGCGCCGCGACTCAGCAGCAGAACGCTGAAGCTGCCGGGTTGCGGTATATTCACCTGCCGTTGCCGGTCTACGAATTGGAACCGGAGCATCTGGAGCAGTATCATCAGACTCTCGCTGCAACGCAGGGGCGCGTGTTCCTGCACTGCCGTTCGGCAACGCGCGTGGCGCTGATGTGGCTGCTTGATCGGATCATGTACGATGGCTGGACCCGCGAACAGGCGGAAGCTGCACTGCGCGCGGCTGGCTATGATGACGATGCAATGGAAACCTTCGCCTTCTGTACGGATGATTATGTTGAGCGCGCCGCCGCCGCTTCCAGCCGGTGAGGCGCGATACCGGAGCCAGTATGGCTGTTTCGTCGTCGCTCAAAACGCCGCTGACCGCTCAGGGTCTCCGGCGTTATTTTCCGTTTCTCGGCTGGCTGCTGCACTATCGCCGGGCAGATCTGCCAAATGACCTGGTCGCCGGTCTGGTGACGGCGATCATGCTCATTCCGCAGAGCATGGCGTATGCCCAGCTTGCCGGTCTGCCGCCGCAGGTCGGGTTGTATGCGTCGGTTGCGCCGCTTGCGGTCTACGCATTGCTTGGCACCTCCGGGCAACTGTCGGTTGGTCCGGTCGCCATCACGTCGCTGGCGGTCTTTGCTGGCGTCAGCGCCCTCGCCGAGCCGGGCAGCCCGCGCTACCTGGAACTGGTGTTGTTGCTGGCATTCATCGTGGGGGTGGTCAAACTGCTGCTGGGTGTGTTGCGCCTGGGGTTCGTGATGAACTTTGTGTCGCACCCGGTGCTGGCGGGATTCACCTCCGCCTCGGCGCTGATCATTGCCGCCGGGCAACTGAAGTATCTCCTCGGCTACCGCATCGAAGGCGAACGGGTGCACGAGATTGTTCTGAACGCTGTTGCCGGTGTGAACCAGACGAACCTGGCAACCCTGGCGGTCGGCGTGATCAGCATCGCCTTGCTCATCCTGTTTCGTTCGCGGTTGAAGCCATTCCTGCAGCAGCGCACACGCCTGCCATCCGCCGCCGTGACTCTGATCGTCAGCGGGGCGCCGCTGGTGACGGTGCTGCTCGGCATTCTGGCGTCGTGGCTCTGGCGGTTGAACGAGACCGCCGGGGTGCGGGTGGTCGGCGCCATTCCGCAGGGATTCGCCCCGTTCACGCTGCCGGCATTGAGTGCAGCCGACGCGCAGGCGCTCCTTCCCACAGCGATGACGATCGTCTTCATCAGCGTC
>DAOTWI010000701.1:0-12107 GCA_034436075.1 Roseiflexus sp. | reverse complement strand
TGCTCAGGGTAGACGGGCAATCCGACGCTTTCCGCCAGCGCGCGCAGTTGCAATGCGGGTTCCTGTTCTGATCCTGTTCCTTCGATCAGACGCTGATGGCGCTGAAAATGCCACGCCAGGCGCGCCGTGTCGATGGCGGGACCGCGCGGCTCGACGCCGTATAACCGCCGCATCGCCTGGCGCAAAAAGCCGATGTCGATATCAGCGACATGCACCACCAGCACGCGCCCGGTCAGCCGCTGAAGCGCTATGGGGATTACCTCGTCAAGCGGCGGCGCATGCGCGACATCCTGGGGGAGCAGACCATGCACCCGAATGGCTTCCGGGTTGACCGGGGCATCATCCGGCGGGCGCACGAGGGTGTACCAGCGTTGATCCATGCGGATGCGCCCTTCGTCGATCTCCACCAACCCGATAGCCAGCAACGCATCACGGCGCGGGTTCAGTCCGGTGGTTTCGACATCCATCACGCTGTAGAACGCATCGCGCCAGGGCAGCGCCGGATCGGGGCGCGGCGCATCGAGATACCTGATCACAGCGTCAGGGAGGTTGGCGGACCGGCGGCGAAACAGAAACATGGCAGCCCTCATCAGGCGATCAACTGGATTGGAATGTCACCGCACAGGCGGTTCGACAGGCTTACCGCACGGGCGGTTCGACAGGCTTACCGCATAGCGTCTCACGCGATCAGGCTGGTTTGAAACGTGACAGCCACTGCGCGCTGCGCCACGGCGACGGCACGGAGCGCTTCTTTCAATTCGCGCCGTTCGAGAGGGGTGAGTTTATCGACTTCAACCTGATTGCCGGGTTCCAATCCCTGGCACAGTTGCTGATACTGCCAGCGCAGACGCAACAGCCCGATCAGTTCGAATGCCGCAATCAATTCCTCGGCGCTGGTTTCGCTCAGGCTGCTGTGGTTAGCTGATTTGCGCAGGCGGGTGATGGTATTGGTGTCGGGCACGCCAGCTTCCAGCGCAAAGAGGCGCGCCAGATCGACGATCATCGCCGTTCCGCGATATTTCAGGTCGATCAGTCCGCGCTGATCGCCGCGACGTTCGAGCACCAGCTGGCGAAAGAAATTGATCGGCGCCGTCTGGCGCAATGCCGCACGCGCCAGACGCCCAAGGAAAATGCGATTATCGCGGGCGCGGAGGATGATCGGGCGCAGCGACGCTTCCGTGTCCAGCGTGCCGTAGATCGGACGATGGTCGAAAAAGATCGCGGTTTGAAGCAACGCTTCTTCGTTGGGCACGCTGATCCACTGGCGGAAATAGTTCTGCCAGACCGACCGCGGCTGGCGCCACTGCGGGTTGGTCGCCATCACATTGCCGGGACAGCGCGGGAAGCCGCAGCGCACCAGTTGCTCAACGACCCGTTCCGCCAATGCCTCGAAGTAGGCTTCGGCGCCTTCCGGCGCATTGTCGGCGTAGATCAGCGCATTGTCCTGGTCGGTGCGCAATGTTTGCTCGTAGCGCCCTTCGCTGCCGAGCACCAGCCAGGCATACGGGCATGGCGGCGGACCCAGCGCCGCCTCGGCATCCCGAATGATATGCACCAGTAGCGCATCATGCGCCGCCGCCACAGCGCGCCCAATGTCACTGACCCGCGCGCCAGCATCGAGCAACCCGCCGACAGTGGCGGTCACCTGTTCGGTATAGGCGCGCAGGTCGGCGTCGCTGTGCGCCCGCACCAGGCGCTGCGGCATGAGCAGCGGGTTGTGGCTTTGCAGGCGTAAGAAATCGCGATAACTCACCACGCCGATGATTTGTCCGCCATCACTCAACGGCAGATGGTGCACCCCATGCTCGATCATTTTCAGCAACCCCTCGAACACCAGGCAATCGGCGGGTACGGTGATGGCAGGTGCGCTCATCACCTGTGCAATCGGGATGGTGTAGTCGCGACCTTCGGCAACGACTCGATTGCGCAGGTCGCGGTCGGTGACAATGCCGCTGCCCGCGTCGAGCATGCCATACGGCGGCAGATCGACGATCAGCGCCGATGCCTGCGCTTCGCGCATCCGGCGCGCCGCTTCGCGCACGGTCGTGTCAGGAGCGACGGTCACCAGCGGTTCGGTGATCAGGTCGCGCAGGCGGGTTTGAAACAGTTCAGGAGCGGCAGTCGCGTGGCGCTGGTGCAGCGCCTGTTCGAGCCGATCAGTGATCGAGCGCGCGAAGAATTGGGCGAATGGCGGGTAGTCACGCCGCAACTGATGAAACAATGCCGCCGGAATAAGGTAGCAGAGGGTCGCTTCGTGAGCGCGCACGGTGCTGATCGGCGGTTTGCCCTGAATGAGCGAAACGTAGCCAAAGCATTCGCCTTCGCTCAGCGTGTCGGTCAGTTCCACCACGCCGTTGCGCTCGCGCAACAGATCGACGCCGCCGCGCCGGATGAGGTAGAGAAACGCGGCGGGCTTTCCGCCCTGCGTCAGAATGTGAACGCCCTGCCCGAAATACTCGATCTGCACGGCGCTTGCGATGCGCTGAATCTGGAGCAGCGGCAACTGGCTGAAGGGCGGGTGTTCCAGCAGAAAACGAACAATCTCTTCCATCGCATCGCCACCTCATCGTGCGCTGCGGAAATCCTTGACATTCAATTGCAGCGCGGCGCTTCCATTCCACCCATCGGCTTCGAGCGTGTATGCCACATCAATCCAGCGCGGCTGCTCGAAGTAGCGCGTCAGATGACCAAAGCGAAACGCAATCGCATCGAAGGGACCGGCACCGCTCGCGTCGGTCAGGCGCAGTTTCAGATGCTGTCCCTCATTTCCTCGCGGCCACGCGCCAATCACCTGCACCCGGCTGCTCATCAACACCGGTTGCAGGTTTCCCTGACCGAATGGCTCCAGTTTTGCCAGCTCCTTCAGCAAGTCGGGCGACAGGTCGCCGAGCGGAATTGCGGCATCGATCCGCAGACTGGGGATCAACAGATCGTCCGGCAGACGCTGTTCAGCGTACTGCACCAGACGTTCTTCGAGTTCCAGCAGGCGATCGGTGGCGATAGTGAACCCGGCAGCCTCCGTATGCCCGCCGAAACGCTCGAACAGATCGGCGCAGGCGGTCAACGCTTCAATCATACTGAACCCGGGGATCGAGCGCGCCGAACCGCGCGACCACGCCTCACCACGCTCGATCAGCACCGTCGGGCGGCCAAACTCTTCGACCAGGCGAGCCGCCACCAGTCCGACCACCCCTGCCGGATACGCGGCGTCGTCGAGAACGATGATGCGCCGATCCTGTTTGCCAAGCGCCTTAATCTGCTCGCTTGCCTGCTCCTGAACATGCTTCGACATCTCCTGGCGCTGGCGATTCTGCATATTGAGTTCGTGCGCCAGGCGCTGCGCCGTTTCGAGTTCCTCCGCCAACAACAGTTCGTAGCTCAATCGCGCGTTGTCAATCCGGCCAGAAGCATTCAGGCGCGGTCCAAGCCCAAAACTGATATCGGTCGATGTCACCCTGCCCGGCGTGAGTCCGGCGGCTTCGATCAGCGCGCGCACCCCCGGTCGCTGCGCCGCATTGAGCGCCTTTAGCCCGTGCGTCACCAGCACGCGATTCTCGCCGATCAGCGGTCCCATGTCGGTCACAGTGCCAATGGCGACGACATCGAGCAGATCATCTTTCTGGAGCGTCGAGCGCAAGCCGCGCCGCGCCAGCGCGCGCGCCAACTGGTAGGCAATGCCGACGCCGACCAGGTGCTTGAACGGATAGGAACACCCCGGCTGTTTGGGATTGACAATTGCCAGCGCATTGGGAAGGCGCGCAGGCGGCTCGTGGTGATCGGTAATGATCAGGTCGAGCCCGGCAGCGCGCGCATGCTCTGCTTCGCGCACATTGCTGATGCCGCAATCGACCGTGATCAACAGGCGAACGCCCTCACGCGCCAGCGCATCGATCGCGGCGACGTTCAAGCCATACCCTTCGCGAATGCGGTGCGGCACGTAGGGCTGGATCATCCCGCCCATAGCGCGAATGACCTGCACCAGCAAGGTGACGGCTGTCACGCCATCGGTGTCGTAATCGCCATAGACCGCCATTGGTTCATGGTTCTGGACGGCTGCGACAATGCGCTGAACTGCCGCATCCATGCCGCGCAGGCTGAAGGGATCGTTCAGGCGATAATCGGAAGCAAAGAACTCCCGGATGGCGCTCTCATTCCGCAGACCGCGCTGATAGAGCACCGCAGCGATCAGCGGCGGAAACTGGCGCAGGGCAGCGACGAACTCGTGCGGCGTTTCGTGGATGAGCCAGCGTTTATTGCGTGCAGATAAGCGGGGGGTGGACATAGCGAGATTCCTGAGCGTTCAACGGTGAACGTTCACCGCTGAACGTTCAACCGGCAACCTTTCCGCATTCGCACATTGTACCATTCAATTCACGACTGCACCCTCAGAATCATGAGAACAATGGTGATCGCGGGCGCACTGAACAGCACACTATCGATCCGATCCAGAATGCCGCCGTGGCCAGGGATCAGGCTGCCCGCATCCTTCAGCCCCGCCTGACGCTTAATGAACGACTCCGACAGGTCGCCAACCGGTCCAAAGACGCCAGCGACAAACCCGATGAGCGCCGTCGCCCAGAGCGAGAGCGGCAGACCGAACAGCGCGAGCGCCAGGAATGCGCCAGCGAGCGCACCGAGCATCCCTCCGGCGGCGCCTTCCCACGTTTTCCGCGGGCTGAGCGACGGCGCCATTTTCCGGCGTCCCCAGCGTTTCCCAACGAAATAGGCGAAAACGTCCTGCCCCCAGGTTGCCATCAACACCAGGGCGACCCAGGCGGCGCCGGGTTGCGGTTGGAGAAGGGTGAGCAATCCGTTATGCAGCGGGGTTTCCAGAGCGCGGAGCAGGATCAGAAACCCCATGAGACCGCCAATATAGAGCGCGCCGCCGAACGTCAGCGCCCATTCCGCCACGGCGCCGCGCTGCGCGTGGCGAGAAGCGCAGACCGCCAGGCTGATCATCACCGCCAGCGCCAGGGCTGGCGCCAGCAGATCGACGCCGGTGAGCGCCCGAACGATCATCGCGCCAAGGGTCAGCGCCATCAGAACGACGCCAAGCGCATAGTTCGACTGGTACCCGCCGTGGTTGAACGCCGCATACAATTCGCTCAAACCGACAGCGGCAGCAGCGACCGCCAATACCGTAAACGGCCAGAAACCCCACCACACGCAGACAACGACGAGCGGCAGCAGGACGACCGCGCTCAACACCCGTTGGACCAACGCGCTAGGATTCCTCTGAGAGTCCGCCGAAGCGGCGTTCGCGTTGTCCATAGTCGTCAATCGCCTGACGCAGATGTTCAGGACTGAAATCGGGCCAGTACACCGGCGTTGTCCAGTATTCGCTATACGCTGCCTGCCAGATCAGAAAATTCGAGAGGCGCCACTCGCCGCTGGTACGAATAATCAGATCAGGATCGGGCATGCCGCAGGTTGAGAGATGATCGCTCAACATCTCTTCCGTCACGTCATCAGCCTTGACTCCGAGCGCAATCAGTTCACGCACCGCATCGACAATATCGGCGCGGCCGCCGTAATTGAACGCGACCGCCAGCGTAATGCGGGCATTATCGCGTGTCAATTCAATCGCATCGAGGATCTTCTGCCGTAATTCGGCGGAAATATTATCGAGGCGCCCCAGATGGCGCAGGCGCACGCCTTCACGATGCAGATTAATCGTCTCACGGTCGATAAAGTCGCTCAGGATGCGCATCAAGCCATCAACTTCCGCCGACGGCCGCGACCAGTTTTCGGTCGAGAACGCATAGAGCGTCAGGTAGTGAACTCCTTGCTCTGCACACTCCGTCACAATCCGGCGGATATTCTCCGTACCGGCGCGATGACCGGCGAGACGCGGCAGATGGCGCTGGCGCGCCCAGCGACCATTCCCGTCCATGATAATCGCAATATGCTGGGGAATGCGTGCGCGCTGCGACATGTCAGCAGTATCCTATCACGAAATCGAACCGTTCAGCAGAGCATTGGCGCTGAAGAAACCGCACAGGCGGCGCACCAGGGGATGCGGATATTCTGCAGCATGCACCGGATTGATGGCGCACCGATCAGATTTCCATCACTTCGGCTTCTTTTGTAGCGCCAATGTGATCGAGTTCTTTCACGTAGCGATCGGTCAATTCTTGCAACTTCTCCTGGGCGCGGCGATGCTCGTCTTCCGAGATCATCTTTTCATGCTCCAGGTCGCGCAAATCCTCCAGCGCCTCGCGACGGATGTTGCGCAGCGCCACCTTCGACTCTTCGACGCGCGCGCGCACCAGTTTCGTCAACTCCCTGCGCCGCGCCTCCGTCAACTGCGGGATCGCCAGACGGATCAGGCGGCCATCGTCGGTGGGGGTAATGCCGAGTTCGGAGTTCATAATCGCTTTCGAAATCGCCTTGACCGTATTGGCGTCGAACGGCTGGATCACCAGCATGCGCGGTTCAGGAACGGTAATGGTGGCGAGTTGGTTCAGCGGCAGCGTCGCGCCATACGCTTCGACGTGCAAGTGCTCAACCAGCGACGGAGACGCCCGCCCGGTGCGAATAGTCGCCAGATGGTTGCGCAGCGCCTCTGTCGCTTTTTTCATTCGACTCTCAGCCTCACGCAGGACGTCGTTGACCATACGTTTCCTCGTTTCCTTCTACGCGACAGGGCGGATGATCCTGATGTCGTCCCTGCCGCTGCCTCACCATCGCCGGTCGCTACTGCGCCAGATGTTCCTGCGACGGATGACTGCTGACCAGCGTACCGACATGTTCACCCAGGACAATCCGCTCGATATTGCCTGGCGTCAGCGGATTGAACACAATAATGGGAATATTATTATCCATGCAGAAGGTCAGCGCAGTGCTATCCATGACCGTCAACCCGCGGCTCAACGCCTCCATATAACTGATGTACTCGAAGCGTTTCGCATCCGGATGACGACGCGGATCGGCGCTATAGACCCCATCGACGCCATTTTTTGCCATCAAAATAATCTCGGCGCGGATCTCCGCTGCGCGCAGCGCCGCTGCGCTGTCGGTCGTAAAATATGGGTTGCCAGTGCCGGCAGCAAGGATAATCACGCGCCCCTTCTCCAGGTGGCGCGTGGCGCGTCGGCGGATATACGGTTCGGCGACTTCATCCATTTTAATCGCAGTCATCGCGCGTGTAAAGACGCCACGGCGCTCCAGTGCATCCTGAAGCGCCAGCGCATTGATGATCGTCGCCAGCATCCCCATATAGTGCGACTGCGCCGCGTCCATGCCGCGCGCAATCGCCTGATTGCCGCGCCAGATATTCCCCCCGCCCAGCACCACTGCGACCTGAACGCCAAGCCGCAGCACGCGCTCAATCTCTTGCGCATAATACTCGAGCATCTGCGGGTCGATGGAGTGAGCTCCGCTGCCAGCGAGCGCCTCGCCGCTGAGTTTAAGCAAAATGCGGCGATATCGAGGTTCGGCCATGATGCCTCCATATCCCGGGCGCGGTTATTTTCCGACGCATGCACGCTCACGATGGTGCGTCTCCATCCGTTGCCAGCAGACCCGCGCCCGGATCAGCCGCCGATTTCATACCGGACGAAGCGCCGCACAACGATGTTCTCGCGGATCTTCGCAATCGCCGCCTGAATCTTTTCCTCAATCGTCTGCGACGAGTCCTTGATGAACACCTGTTTCAGCAGCACCTGCTCGCGATAGAACTGTTCAGGCGACAGCCCGCTGGCGGCAATCTCGCTCTCCGGTACATCTTCGACCCGGACGTAGCGCGGATTCATGGCTGCGACCTGCATGGCGACGTCGCGCGCCAGTTGAATGAAATCCTCGGTGCGCGCCACGAAATCGGTTTCGCAGTTCAGTTCGACCATCGCCGCAACCCGCGCGCCGTGATGGATATACACCTCGATGCGCCCTTCCTTCGCCTCACGCCCCGCGACTTTGTCGCTCACGCGCAGACCGCGTTTGCGCAACTCCTCAATCGCCTTCTCGAAATCGCCATTCGTCTGTTCGAGAATATCCTTGCACTCCTTGACGCCTGCGCCGGTGCGCTCGCGCAGTTCCTTCACCATCTGAGCAGTGATTTCAGCCACGATGACTCCTTCTCTCTGACATAAAAACAGGGAAGAGCGAAGGCGGCGCGGCTGCCTTCAGTCTTCCTTGCGTCGCTCTCACCATTGCGTTACTCGACCGCCTCGGACTCCCCGGCGATCATGCGTTCTGGTATGTCGTGCTCATACGATCCGCGCTGCGCCATATCCGCCTGGAGCGACTCACGCCGGTTCTGCCCCTCGATGGCGGCGTCAGCGATTTTTGCGGCGATCAGACGAATGCTGCGGATGGCATCGTCGTTGCATGGGATGACATAGTCGATCAGGTCGGGATCGCAATTGGTATCGACCATCGCCACGATCGGAATGCCGACTTTGTTGGCTTCTTTGACCGCGAGGTCTTCTTTGTGCGGATCAACGATGAACAACGCGCCCGGCAGTCGATCCATCGTTTTCACGCCGCCAAAGACCTTGTTCAGTTTTTCGATTTCGGCGTCGCGCTTGAGCGCTTCGGCTTTCGTCAGTTTGTTGAACTCGCCGCGGGCGCGTTGTTCTTCGAGATCATTCAGGTAGCGCAACCGCTTGCGAATGGTCACGAAATTGGTCAGCGTCCCCCCCAGCCAGCGTTGGGTCACAGCAAACTGCCCGGCGCGCGCCGCTTCTTCGGCGATCGTTTCCTGCGCCTGCTTCTTGGTGCCGACAAACAGCACCTTGTTGCCTGCTGCAACCGTTTCAACAATGAACTGATACGCCGCTGTCAGACCGGTGATCGTCTTCTGGAGATCGATGATGTGAATACCGTTGCGCGCCGTAAAGATGTACGGCCGCATTTTAGGATTCCACCGTTTGGTCTGATGCCCGAAATGCGCTCCTGATTCGAGCAACGCTCGCATCGACACGAGCCGCTGCGCTCCCTGAGTCATGCCTGGGTTCCTCCTTATGCTTCAGACTGGCAGGCGCTTGTCTGCCTGACGAATGCCTCCATCGCTCCTGGATGCGCCGCGCGACCGGTGTGTGCCGGCAGGAGAGGCGGCGAGAGAGCGATGTGTGTAATGAAGCGCGCCGCAGCGCGCCGTCTGGTAGTATAGCATACAAGCAGGGGGCGGGCAAATCGGCGGGGGTGCGCAGAACGCAAGGATAACGTATAATCACAGCAATCTCGCTCTGCGCTTATTGCTTTGAGACTCGCAATGGCGGACATCCGCATCAAAACCCTGACCCCGCTCTGGACTGGCGGCGTGGACGGCAAAGCGGACCGTATCCACGAAACCGGTCTGCTTGGCAGTATGCGCTGGTGGTACGAAGCGATTGTGCGCGGGCTGGGCGGGACGGCGTGCGATCCGAGTAAGGGCGAATGCCGATTCGAGAGAGAAAAGTTCGACACATCTACGGCAACCGACGATCATCAGCGACTGCGTGACGTCGGGTTGTGCGACGTCTGCCAGATCTTCGGCGCCACCGGCTGGCGACGGCGGTTTCGGATCGCTGTAGTCGCTGACCAGACCGCTCCGCTCTGGCAGGGTGATCAACTTCTGAACATCCGCCCGCCAGGCCGCAATCGCGGCTGGTTCCTGCCGCCGGGGCGGATGGGCGAGTTCACCCTGCGGCTCGATGGCGATGGGGAGAGCATCGCGCGCATGCTCGCGTTGCTGCGCTTCGTCGGGCGCTGGGGCAGCCTCGGCGCGAAGCCGCAACTGGGGTATGGGGCGGTGGAAATTCAAAATTGTGATGAGATTGAGAAGCCGCCAAAAGAACTGTGGCGCGAGGAGGCGCAACGGTTGGCGCGTAACAGGCATGGGCGTGATCGCAACCTGCCCAACCTGTGCGATTTCGGCTTCTTCCGCTACCGGTTTCAACCAGTGAGCGCGGCATGGTGGAGCCGGATCGACGGTATCGAGCGAGTGGTCACACGAGTGCGCCCGTTTGCCACGCAGACCGTCCCGGTCGCTCCGGCGCTCAAGAACGCCTGGCGTTTCCAGCACTGGCAGCGCGCCTGGGGGAATGACCAGATCTTCTGGGGGCGCGTTGCTGCCGACCGCATACGCGGCAAAGTCGCCGTGAGCTGGGCATATCCATACGACGACGGATGGGAGATTCGCGGCTCGGCATGGCTGGCGGGTGTGCGGGCTGAACCCGTGTGGCAGATGTTGATCAACACCGACACCTGGAATGCGACGCTGGGCGTGAGCGGAACGCTGGAGACCGCGCGACCGCAGACGATAGACGAACTCCTGACATTTCTGGAGCGCATATGATCGAACGCATCCTGATCCACCGCTTCTGCGGCATCCGGCAGGGTGATCTGAAGGATCTGCGGAAGTTCAATGTCTTCATCGGTCCGAATAACAGCGGCAAGACGGCAATGCTCGAATTGCTGTACCTCAGCGCCACCAGCGGTCGTCCCGTGCAGTTCATCCGCGACGATTTGCTGCCCGCCGAAACCGGCGTTCTCAGAGCCGCCACATCGGTGCGCACCGATCTGCTGGGGTTCGAGCCGTTGCCCTATCTGCGCGAACGCCATGGCAAGCGCGGACTCTGGACGGACAACCCGGCGGTCGTGACGGCGGAGGGCGGGCTGGAGATCGATCTGCGCCGACTTCCCGATGCTGATATTGCACCGCCATGGACCACCTTCGCTCGCAGGCGCAAAAATCGAGGTGCTGGACGCACCGGACGGGCAAAAGGGGCGCACCGGCTATGTGCGCTTTCCCGGTCGCACTCCGCTCGCCATTGATCACTTCGGCGACGGCGCACGCCACGCCTTCAAACTGCTGGCGGCGCTGATCGCCCTGGCTGAGACGGTGGACAACATGAATCCAGGACTGGTGCTGTGGGAGGAGCCGGAGGTATGCCAGAATCCTGCCACTCTGGTGCGCATGTTAGATGTGGTGTTCAGTATTACGAAAGAGAAGCCGATACAGGTCTGTATCGCCACACATAGTCTGGAGGCGATTGCCCACATCACTCGTCTTCTGCAAAGAAACGAGCTGCCCGCCGATGATATGCTGGTCTTTAGCATGAACCTGCGCGATGGGTTGTTCAAATCCGCATGGTTTGATGTAGACAATCTGACGGTATGGCTCAAAGCCGGGCATGATCCGCGAGTGCTGGAAGATTTTGAGGCGCCGTTGCACTTTCAACTCAGTGAGGACACGCATGAAAGTCTTTGTGATCGTTGAGGGAAGCACCGAGGAAAAGGTGCTGGAGAAACTGAAAGGCTTTATTGGCTTCACAATCGAAATCAGTCGCAGTGATGGCAAAGGAAAAATGAATCAAACCATTAGAGGGATGATAAACCCGCTTATTGACAGATTGGAGTCAGTCAGAGTTCTTATTTTGAGAGATCTGGATCTTCACGACAACGAAACCGTTGATAGCTTAGTTCAGAGCACTGAAGGAATATTGCAGCGCATCTTTGCGAGAAGGAATCCTGCTATCAAGCCAAAACTCGAACCGAAGGGCGATCTTGATAATGTATACATCTGGCATCCCAGGGAATTAGATTTTCGTGTCGCCCTTCATGTCGCAACGTATCGTTGGAATGATTCATTTATTAAGGCAACGATTGATGATTATGTTCTGGAACTGGCGCTGGAACCCGATATAGCCACGGCTATTGCTCAGAGCCAGAACCTGAGTGTCAACGGTGAAGCATTAATCAAGAAAGTTACTGAAGAACTTCCGGCACTCTTGCAAAGAAATGGCATTCCTCTCATTGAAGCCAAGGACTATGTGCGCCTGTATGCCGCAATTGTTAAGGCGCATACATCGCCGCCGGTGTTTGCTGAGAAAGTTCTCAACCGTAGCGATGTCAACGAACAGATGTTGAGAAATCGCTTCCGATCACTCTTCGCAGCGCTGGAGTTTTTGCGATGATCCACGACTTCCACGCTCGCTTTCCCTTCGTCTTGCAGGATGGCATCACCCAGTCGCTCGCCGTGCCGTGGCTGGCTGGCGAGACCAATCGCCTGCCGCCCGGTTGGACCGACCTGGCACAGATCGAAGACCCTGTTGCGCGGTTCGACATTCTGGCGCAGGCGATCCTCACCCCGCACCGCGAACGCGCCCGCAGCGGCACGCGCG
>DAOTWI010000700.1:0-2259 GCA_034436075.1 Roseiflexus sp. | reverse complement strand
GGGATTCGCACGCTTGAGTCGGGCCTGACCAATGTCTATCCCTACGCGGTCCCCGATGAGCTAAAGGCCGGTTCACTCAGCGCGGTTCAGGTGGCGCTCTGTCTCGACTGGCCAGAAGAAGTATTGATTGAACGCTGTCCCTATACCAAAAATGGCGATGATCCCGAGAGCGTCGCCGGGGTGGTGGAGCGTTATCAGTTTGAGCAGCGTCTGCGCCTGGTAACGGTGCAGACGGGCGAGGTGATTGCGGAAACGACTCTTCAGGGCTCCGCGCCGCGCGCGTGCCTTGACAGCGAGGCTTTCCGGCGCGGTCAGGAGACCATTACCGTTACAGGCGATGAGGTGAATAATGCGACCATTCAGGCGTGGGTGAGCGGAGTATTCACGACGCCATGAGAAAGCGCTGCTTACACACGGAGCATATCGGGTTATTCGCGTTCATCATTGGGCTGGTTTGCGGCGCATGCTCCCCCGCTGCACCCCCGCCGGTCAATCAAACGCCCGCTGTGATCGCTCCTGTAACAAGCGTTCCCGCTGATGACAGCGATCCGCCAGTAAAAATCACCTTTGGCGTTGAGGAATGGGAAGCTGATCGGTATGCGTCGCTCATTGACACGTTCCATGCTTCCCAGCCGGGTGTGCGGGTACAACGGGTACTGCTGAGGGATGTACGCTCCTTTCTGCAGGGCGGCGTGTTCGACTACAGGGCTATGATGCTCGACCATGTGCGGAGTGCGGATGTGATTGCAGCGCGACAGGTCACGCCCGATTTCGTTCGTGCCGGCTATGTGCTCGACCTGCGCCCCCTGATCGATGCCGACCCAACGTTTCCTGCCGCAGACTACTTCCCTGGAATGCTTGATTTTGGCGCACCCGCGAATGGCGTTCCAATGCTGCCTGCGCTTCGTTTCATGCCCACATTCTCCTACAATGCAGAACTCTGGGCGCGGGCGGGGTTGCCTCCGCCATCGCCCACCTGGTCGTGGGATGATGTGCTTGCAGCGGCGGAGTCTATTGCTCAGCTTGGTTCCGCGACTGATCCAGTGTATGGTTTGGTGACGGCCAATGACGCTGACTATGCGCTGCTTGGGTTACTGTCGGATGCGGAGCCCGAACTTTTCGCTCAGCCGCTGGAACAGATAGCGCTGGCTTCCCCCGCCATTGAGCGTGTATTACAGCGGGCGATATCGCTGGCCGAGCAGCGTGTATTGTTCTCCTCGGGGGCTTCGAATAATGATCTTGCCGCACAGGCCGAACTTGATGGATTGATACGTTCCGGCAAAGCTGGTATATGGCTTTCAACCCTGCTTCAGGACAACCCGAACCAGCCCCCGGGCTTCGCGATTGGCGTTGCTGCCATTCCGCCCCTGCCCGTAGCGGATACGGCGCAACGAATTGGGTTCGCGATCAGTGGCGGAACCCGCTCCCCTCAAGCCGCATGGAGTTGGGTACGTTTTCTGGCTGACCAGCCAGGCGCGCTGGCCGCGGGCGGTGACGCCGCGGTAGAATTGCCCGCCCGGCAATCGCTGGCTGAGCAGACTGGTTTCTGGGAACGGATAGATGATGAACGGCGCGCTGTGGTTGAGCATATGATTGCTCGACCGTCATCGGGGAGTGCAGCGGTAGCGGGCGCGGTACTCAGACAGTCGCTTGTGAGCGCGTTTCAGGCAGTACGCCGCGATGGTATGAATATTCGCCAGGCATTGACGGAAGCTCAAACCAATTTCGATGCTCACGTCGCGTCAATCGCCACGGAAACCATCCCGGATAGTGAAACGATTATGGTCGCGACGCCGGTTCCGCCTGTGGAGGCTGAACATGGAGTGAGTATCCGTTTCACGGCGGTTGGTCTCTCCCCCGCGGCGCTCCAACCGATTATCGAACAATTCCGCCGTGAGATTCCCGGGATCGATATCCAACTGCAAACTGCGCCGGCAGGCGCCATACATATTGACGCACTGGCGGACTCCGCTGATTGTTTTGCCTATCCGCTCACTCCATCGCTTGAGGAAAGCGCGAGCGTCATTGACCTGCGGCCTTTGCTTGATACCGATCGTACTTTCCCTGCCGATGATTATCCACCGGCGCTCATGGAACGGATGCGAATTGACGGAAGACTGATCGGGTTACCATATCGTGTCAGTGTCCGCGTGGTATTTTTTGAGCGCGATCTGCTTGATGAAACTGGTCTGCCGTCGCCTCTGCCAGACTGGTCTCTCGAAGCTCTTGTCTCGCTGGCGACCCAGGTTCGCCAGCGAG
>DAOTWI010000699.1:0-1678 GCA_034436075.1 Roseiflexus sp. | reverse complement strand
GCCCGCTGCGCCAACCGCGCCCCCCGCTCCGCCGGTTGCGACCGGGAATGCGCTCGCCGACCTGCGGGCGCTGCTGACTTCGGCGGCGTCCGATGGACGCTCCAGCAGGGACGCGCAGAAATGGCTCAGAACCCTGAACGAATTCGAGCGCGAGATTAGCAAGGGCGACACCCGTAAGGCAGGCGATAAACTGCGCGAATTGCAGCGTGAGTTGACGCAGGCGGAACGGGCTGGCAAACTATCGGCGGAGGCTGCCGGTCAGGCGTTGCAACACCTCCAGGCGATTGCAAGTGGCTATGGAATTGACCTGGGTCGATAGAAAATCACAATGGCAACGATTACCCGTCTGCGTGCGCGCCTCGGCGGTCGCACGCTCGAACTCGAACTGCTGATCACCGCGTTCCTCTTCATTGCGATCTGCCTGGCGGCATTGATCGCCGGCGCCAGCGGGCGCGTGCGCTGGATCGATCTGACGATCATCGGCGCCTTTGCCGGTCTGTTTCTCACGATCAGTCTGGCGCTGGCGCTGCGCGATTGGGGCGAGGACCAGATGGTGTTGCCGATCGCGGCGTTACTGGCAGGCATCGGCATGATCATGGCGCGCCGCCTCGAACCGGATCTTGTGCAACGCTATGGCGAGGTGTACAGCGGGATTGCGCTCAAACAGGTGATCTGGATCTTTGGCGGCGCCGTCCTCCTCGCGCTGGTGAGTTTCGTTCCCTGGCGCCTGCAATGGCTCAAACACTACCGCTACACCTGGCTCCTCCTCGGTCTGGCGCTGGTCGGCGCCACGGCGCTGTTCGGCGTCGAGCGCAATGGCGCGCGCCTCTGGCTCAACCTGGGGTTCTTTCAACTCCAGCCGGTGGAAATGCTGAAGGTGCTGCTGGTGATCTACCTGGCCACCTACCTCGATGACCACCGCGAATTGATCGGGCGCGGCGTCTACTGGCTCGGTCCGTTGAAACTGCCGCCGCTGCCGTACCTGGCGCCAATTGCGATCATGTGGGGGGCGACGATTGGATTGATTATCGTGCAGAAAGACCTCGGCGCCGCGCTGCTCTTCTTTGTCATCTTCCTGGCGATGCTCTATGTGGTCAGCGGCCGGGCGCGCTACGCCGCCGCCGGGTTGCTCGCATTCGCGCTGGGTGCAGCGGCGCTCTACCCGCTCTTCGGTCACGTGCGGGTGCGCCTGAATGCCTGGCTCGATCCATGGTCCGATCCATTCGGTATCGGGTTTCAGATGGTGCGGGCGTTGCACGCGCTGGCGGCAGGCGGATGGGCGGGGACAGGCATTGGCGCCGGCGATCCGACGACCGTGCCCGAAAGCCATACCGATTTCGTCTTTGTGGCAATCGGCGAGGAATTGGGGTTGGCGGGCACGCTGGCGCTGACGGTGTGCTACGCGCTGTTTGCGTTCAAAGGATACCTGATCGCCATGCGCGCGCGCGACGGATTTCAGCAGTTGCTCGCCGCCGGTCTGACGACCGCGATTGCGGCGCAGGCGTTCATCATCATGGCAGGGACGACGCACCTCATTCCGCTCACCGGGATCACCCTGCCGTTCATCAGTTACGGCGGCTCATCGACATTGATCAACTTTGCGATGGTCGGGCTGCTGCTGCGGGTTTCGGCGTCGCGGAAACCGCCGCGGACGCTGTAACGGGCGTTGAACGTTGGA
>DAOTWI010000698.1:0-7179 GCA_034436075.1 Roseiflexus sp. | reverse complement strand
TGAGAGAATAATCCGGTATCGCCACGTCCAGCCCGCGCAGGCGGGCTTCGCAACCGGAGCCCGCGGCTTCAGCCGCCGGGCGGGGGGCGGATAGCGGAATCATTATTCAAAGTCCATATTATACGCGGGAAGGACAGGCATGCTGTGGTTGGGCAATCTGCCTGGCGATGATCGTCACCTCTGCACACGTGTGTGTGACGCAGCATGGAGTGCTGATCGCCATACGGTTGCTGTGCTGATCGGCTTCAGGCGATGGTCATCTGCGCCCGGTCGAGCCCGCGCAGGCGGGCTTCGCAACCGGAGCCCGCGACTTCGGTCGCCGGGCAGGCAGGCGGATAGCGGCATATTCAATCAAACTCCATCAGCCGCCGGGCGGACCGGGCGGGTGGTCTCCATCAACCGGGTGCGCTGCCCGTCATGTTACGGCGCCGTGTCGGGATCATCCAGCAGCACAACGCCATTCTCGACTTCCAGTCGTTCGATGACGAAGCGCACCGTGTGCGGCTGCGGCGAAGCGGCAGGTTTCCAGGCGAAGCGCAGGTCAAGATAAACCGGATCGGGAAACCCTGTCTGCCAGTCAGCCAGTGGATGCCAGGCATCTTTTTGCCAGACATAGCCGGTGAACATGCCATTCTTGCGCACCAGTCGAAAGCGTCCTGAGCTTTCTTCGGTGTACTCATAGCGATGGCGCCTCCATCTGCCGCCGATGGCCAGATCGGCCTCATTCCGCTGCCAGCCTTCCGCCTGTGCTTTGCGCACATACGCGAGTTGCTTGTGATCGGGCGAAGAGACAACGACGGCGATGAACCGTTCCTGCCCTGGTTGCGGCTCGATGTGGGGCGCTTCGATGCGCACCGTCAGGTCGAAGTCGCCGTCGATCGTCCACGGGCTGTACGCCTGGAGTTCTCCCGAACGCACGCCGTCGTGCCGCATGATGACGGAGGCGCCGAATGGAATCACCGCTCCGCTATCCCCGATGATGTCCCATTCATCGTCGAGCATACTTCCGAGTGGCGCTGATGTCAGGCGCACATTCGTCAGGGTCATTGTAGCTGGCGCATCGGTCAATCGATCAACCGCGAAACGTTGGAAAACAAAACCAGCCCAGATGGTCTCTGGCATTCGAAGCGTCACGCGCTCGGTCAGCGTCCATGTCGCGCCGCCGTCTGCGCTCCAATAGGTGCGAATGAGATCACCGCGGCGCGTCATCCTGCACCGCGCCGGTCCCGATCTCAGGTCTATGCGCTCCTCTGCCCACTGGCGGTTGTAGGGACGCACGCCGCGTTGATTTTCCCACTGGAGCCATCCGCTGTAGGGGATAAAGTTATAGTAGTGCGCATTCAGCGTATTGGCGCTCATCTGCTGGCCGAGGTATCCAATCGGCGCATCCGGCGAGAAGAGCAAGAATTGAAACGCAGCCCAGTGTGTGCCCTGGGTCTCGAACGTGACATCCGCTTCGAGATCGAAGTCGCCGGTGACTTTATGGAGCAGACGCGGGGCTGAAGAGTCGCTTTTCCAGAACGCATTGCCATCCGGTACAGTGATGCGCAGCGCGCCGGGCGCCGGCTCGTCGATGACGGCGTCGCCGTCTCCGCGTTCGTGCCGGTCTGTATCCTGCCAGATCCATCCCGGCGACAGGCGCCCATTGCGCAGTTCCAGCGTTGTGACGCCGTATGGCTCAGGAATGCCGCTCTCCACAGGAATGTCGCGCAGCGGCAGACCGTCCACCCGGAAGATGGCGGTTTCAGGCGGCAGCGCGGTGAGCGAGCGGTCAGCCAGGGTGAATTGCTGCCCGGCGCCAATGGCGTATCGCCGTCCATCCGGCGCGACTGCTGCGAGTGTTCCGGTCGTCACCCGAATGGTTGCGGTTGCGTCCTGTTTCTCGATGCTGAACGCCGTGCCGCCGTCGCGCGCCGGGGTCACGGAACGTGTTTTTGCTGGCGCAGGGGCTGGCGCGAGGACCCAGTCATTGACGACATAGACGACCGGTTTGACGAGCGGGTATCTGTTTTCGTAGGCGTGAAGGATGCCTTTGCCAATGATGAGTTTCCATCCCTTCGCCTGGCACGCGGTCTCATACCATCCGGGAGAAGGCGAAACCGGCGGCGCCTGTTTGAGATCGTCGCACCGGCCGCGCGCGATCGGCAGCCGGTAGGTTTCCAGGGCGGCCTCTTCGATTTCAAGCCGCATGATCTGCGCCATCTCCGCATCAAACACGGCTTTGAACTGCGCTTCCGCGTCTTTGCGCCGGTGATCGTAATTCATCCAGATCGCCTCACACGCGGGATTCGTCTCGCCAATGCCGGTGCAGTTGCGTCGTTTTACCTCCAGGTACAGTTCGCCAATTCTGCGATCCAGCACCGACCTGGCATCCTCGATAGCTCGTTTGTGCTGATCGATCGCGCTGGTGATCCCGCGGAGTCGTTCATAGACCTGTTGTTCGTTCCATCCCTGCGAGGCGCTGAACGCATCGAACATGCGCTGCGCGCGTTCGCCTTCGGCGGAGATGAAAATCTCGCGTTTGATGCGTTCGTATGTTTCGTAGGAGTCGACAACGAAGTCAAGAGCATCCTTTCCCGGTATGGCTTTCTTGATTGCCATCTCGATCACGTCTTCAATCGCATCCAACTCATCTGGCAAGAGCCACGTCGATGCCACATCAATCGCCAGATCCGCCAACCTGTCCTGCCAGTTCCGTGAGGTCCACTGTCCCTGGTTCGCTTCCAGGAACAGTTTGAGCGCCACCGCAGCCGCGCAGTCGTTCGGTTGTTGTTGCGCAAGGTCATAAGCCTGCTGTAGCGTCGAATCGCGGTAGTTGCTCCAGAAACCGTGCGGATCGGCGTGGTATCCCTGCGGCATGGGCAGGTTCGCCTGCGCCAGCGCCGCCGCCCGTGTGATCAGATCCCGTTTCCATTGCGGATATGTCAGCTCCGCCGATGCGCCAGCGACGTTGGTTTCAATCCTGACCTCACTGCCGGGTTCGAGCGCGATCAGCGCCGGACCGGCGGCGAAGGTCAGCGGTCCCGTCAACTGGGAGCCGTCCAGCAGCCCCATACCGTGCTGCGCTGGCAGGGTGGGATGCACGTCGATGATCTCAGCGGTGGCCTGGTATCCCTGCCCGTAACACTGTCCGCTCAACGGTCCCCCGCCGCGGGGTGCGCCGAAGTACGCCGTCAGCCGCCCGGCGCCGCTCCACTCCCCTTCCATGCTGGCTTCGGTCTGTTCCGCCGGAATGCTGAATCGCACCACCTCCTGCGCAGGTCCGTAGTTTCCTGCGCCGAGCAGCGGCTCGAATACAACGTGAATGCCAGTTCCGTTGTTGAAGAGGCTGTAGATGTTTTGCACGGCGGGCGATCCGGTCAGGCGCACGCGCAGTTTGCCGCCGCCCCCAACCGGAAAAGGACCGACCGATTGACCCGGGTCGCACGGCTCGTCGACCGGTTTTTCTTTGAACGATCCGCTGGCGGAGAAGAGCGGTCCGGGTTGCAGCGGCGGCGCAGGCGGAATGACCGTCGCGCCATTGCTGACCAGAACCGTCGCTGCGGTGCAACTGGTCAACGGTCCGCGATCAACAGTGGCAGGAATATCGAGTGCTGGCAGCGATGCCTGTTCGCCGGGGGCGGCTGGCGGATTGTCGTTGCCGACCGGCGGATTGGGCGCGGGTGCGCCAGCAATGAAATCGTTCCAGAGGCGCTGCAACCATTCGCCCGTCGAAATTGCCGCAGGCGCAGCGGTTGGCGCTGCGGCGATCGGCGTTGGCGGCTGCGCTGTTGACGGTTGCCCGGCTGTGGGGCTGCACGCGGCTGCGCTTATGACCAGCGCGCCAGTGCTGAACACAAGCAATGCAACGCGATGGAAACGTGACATGCGGCCCTCCTGTGCGCGATCATGGACGACAACGCCCGCACCGGACGGTCGATGCCAGTATACGACAGGGCGCTGTGCAGAAAAGTGATGGGATGATTGCGATCAGTTTGCGAGATGACAACCAAGCCCGGATGATCGTCGCCAGGGCGTGTGGCGCTGGCTGAGCCTGTCGAAGCCAGCGCCATTCGGGTGACTGGCGTCTTACAAATCCCGCCGCCCAAACGAGCGCATCGCCAGCAGGAGGGCGATGGCGGCATATGCCACAGCGTAGATGACCATGGCTTCGCTGGGAACAGAGGAGGTCGAGAAGGGACCGGGGAGGCTATTTGCAAGCGGCGGCTGCATCAGATAGGCGACGCGCCGCCACAGCGCCTCGACCGGCAGGAGCAGGCTTGTGACGATGCCGATCCGCACTGCGTCGCTCGATTGCAGCAGCGCGCCGATCTGCTCAACCCACGAGCCGATGAACGCCAACCCGTAGAGCATGAAGATCGCCACGCCATTCGTCAGCGTCGAGAGGCGGGTTCCGCCGAGCAGCGAGAGCGAGAGGAGCGTCAACGCTTCAAGCGCCAGCAATGGCAGCCCGGCAGCAACATTGGGGGGCCAGTACCCGACGATCAGCCACATGGCGGCAACCACGCCCAGGCTCAATAGCCCCAGGTAGACCGTCAGCATCAGGGCAAAGCCGAGCCACTTGCCGAGCAACACATGCCAGCGGCGGATCGGGCGCGTCACCAGCGCCTGAATGGTATGCGTCGAGATTTCACCAGCGACCGTATCAACCGAAGCGAAAATCGCCAGCATGACCGTCAAAAAGTGAACGACGTACAACCCGGCGATCAGCAGAAAACTGTATGCCTGGCTTCGGATCGCCAGCGGCGCGCTGCGTTCCATTTCACGCGCAATCAGCCAGACCCCGATGCCGAACAGCATGACAAACAGCGCGCCAATGACCATCGCCGCCAGCGCCATGCGGCGGCGGCGCGCCTCGTGGAATGTCAACCAGGTGATTGTGGCGATTGCGTTCATATTCATGCACCACATCACCGCTCAGCGTTCAACATCGAACGTTCCCCGCCTTCGCGGTAATAGACCTGCGCCGCTTCGGTGCGGTTCGTCACCCCCAGTTTCTGGAAGATGTTCTGCAAGTGGTATTTCACGGTGCTTTCCTGCACCACCAGGCGTTCGGCGATCTGCGCGTTCGGCATGCCTTCCGCCAGCAACCGCAGCACATCGCGTTCGCGCTGCGTCAGGCGCGCCAGCAGGCTCTGCCCCTGCGTCTGCGCTGCATCAGCCGCCTGCCGCACCACGCGCGGAAACACAATCTGACCGTGCGCCACATTGCGGATCGTGGCAATCGTCTGCCGCGGCGGGTCGGTCTTCAGCGCAAATCCGTCCGCCTGCATCTCCCACGCCGACTGCAACGCCCCGCCGTCGCCGAACGCCGTCAGGATCACGACCTTGACCGGCATGCCGCGCCGCCGGATTTCGCGCAGGCACGACAATCCATCGCGGGTTGGCATGGCCAGGTCCATCACCACCACATCGGGGCGTTCACGCTCGATGATCGCCAGCAGCGTCTCACCGTCCGTCGCCGTCGCTACAACCGTCATGTCGCTTTCCCGTTCCAGCAGACCGCGCAATCCCTCAAGCACCAGTTCATGATCATCGGCGAGGACGACTCGAATGATACGATTGAGATCGGTCATACCGCCTCCTTCGCCGGCACTCTCACCACAACGCGCGTTCCATGCCCTGGACGGCTCAGCACCTGGAGTTGCCCGCCGACCAGGTGAACGCGCTCGCGCATGCCGCGCAGCCCGATATGTTCCTGCCGCTCTGTTGCGCCTGGTCCTTCCAGCGGCGGCGGCTCGAACCCGCGTCCTTCATCGATGACGATGAGTTCAATCCACCCTTCCTGCGCCCGCACCCGCACCTCGTGGCGATCCACCCCGGCGTGCCGGTAGCTGTTCGAGAGCGCCTCCTGCAGCACCCGGTAGAGTGCGATTTTCACCGGCAATTCCACCGGTGGCAGCGCCCCTTCGATGTCGAGCAGCACCTGGTTGCCGGTCAGCGCCTCGTGCTGGATGGCAAGCCCTTGCAGTACGGAAGGCAAGGGGCGCATCTCGAACTCTGCCAGCCGGAAGCCGCTCAACGTGGCGCGAATCTCCTGGAGTGCGCTCTCCATCAACCCATTTATGCGTTCGATGAGCGGTGCGATCTGGCGGCGCAGTTCCGTATCGCGGTGCTCGTCCAGGCGCGCCTGAACCAGCGCCAGGTGGGATGAGACGGCGAACAGTTTCTGCACCGGACCGTCATGGATATCGAGGATGATGCGCTGGAGTTCTTCTTCCGTGACCGCCAGCATGCGCCGCCCGGCTTGCAGCTGCGGACCCCATGTGTGCTGGTGGCGATCCTCGACCAGCAGCGCCGCCAGTTCGACCAACGCCTGCGCCATACTGAGTTCAGCGGGTTCGGGAAGCCGCGTTTCTGGTGCAAATGCCATACACAGGCGCCCGACTTCGATCGCGCCTTCGCTGATGGGTATCTCCAGCGTCTGGACGTCGCCGGTCAGGTTGCTGGCATTGTCGCAACGGGCAACCACCTGCGCCGGAAGCCGCGGATCAATGCGCAGGAGCAATTCTGCCCGGGCGGCCCCCAGGCGACGGCTTAGTTCGCCCAACAAGCGCTGGTAAGCGTCCGCCAGTGCAAGCGTCGTGTCCATGGCACTCTGTTACGTCTTTCAGACCCGGTGTTTCGAGGCGGGCGCGCTGCCGGAGACCGGCGTGCTGTACATCGTATGTGTTCCTGCACTGTTCCTATCAGTATAGCACGCTCCGTGAAATCTGGAACAACGGCTGGGTTGTGCGGCTTGACGAAGTATGCACAAAGGAGTACTATATGAACATCGTCGTTCTGGCATATATTCATCGGCAGCGACGCCCCATGCACCAGTTGTCAGGGCGTTCTTTGTATTAAGTGCACAAACCGGTTCCTGGTTCTCAGTTCTCGGTTCTCAGTTCTCGGTTCTCAGTTCTCAGTTCTCAGTTCTCAGTTCTCAGTTCTCAGCTGGCGGTTCAAGTTTGCGCACCAGGCTGAGCGCCGGGTCAATCGTCAGTTCGCCGTAATCGGGGAAGCGGACGATCAACACTTCTCGCCCGTCTTCGATGCGACTGTCCATCACCTCGCCGTCGCCGTAGGGAAGGCAGAAAATACGGTCGCCAGCGGCAAATCGCGGCTGAACATCAGTTTCGCGCGCTGGCGCGGCGCGCATGCCGCGCTCCTTCGTCCGTTCGCGCTGCTCGCGCTGCC
>DAOTWI010000697.1:0-2587 GCA_034436075.1 Roseiflexus sp. | reverse complement strand
CTGAGAACTGAGAACTGAGAACTGAGAACTGAGAACTGAGAACTGAGAACTGAGAACTGAGAACCGAGAACCGAGAACTGAGAACCAAGAACCAAGAACCGAGAACTGAGAACTGAGAACCAAGAACCAAGAACCACGAGCACAGAATTCAGAGAGCAATCCGTGGCGACGGTCACTGTGAGTATCAACCATATCGCCCCACCGGAAGCGCTGCGTGGCGCAGACATCAACAATGGTTCTCTGCGCGGTGACGGGGGTGCAGGCATGGTGTGCCAGGGACTGCCGTATCGCTGCGGGCTAATGATTTTTGAGAAAATAATCCGGTATCGCTGTGGGTGGGCGCGCCAGCGGCGCGCTCCTCCGTGGCGCCGTCCCACGGGCACGTGCAACGTTCCCATGGGTGTTGCGGTGCGCCGGAGACGTTGCGGTGCGCCGGAGACATTGCGGTGCGCCGGAGACATTGCGGTGCGCCGGAGACGTTGCGGTGCGCCGGAGACGTTGCGGTGCAACGTCTCTACGGGCAACGGGCAACGCTCCCGCGGGCATGGCGTCGCCACGCCCCTACCTGCCCCACCTTCAACCTTCGCACCTTCAACCTTCCCACGTTCAACGTTCAACGCTTCTGTCTATCTGGGGCGCCGGAGACGTTGCGATGCAACGTCTCTACGTGCAACGTGCAACGTGCAACGTGCAACGTGCAACCCCTACCGCCCCTCCAGCAACGCCTGCACCTTCACCGGCAAACCGAAAATCTTGATGAACCCTTCAGCATCCTTCTGGTTGTAACTGTCGCTCATGGTGAAACTGGCGATGTCGGGGTTGTAGAGACTCTTCGCGGCGCGTCGCCCGACGAGCGTAGCATTCCCCTTGTAGAGTTTCAGGCGCGCCTCGCCGGTAACGTTGCGCTGCGTCACGCGCACGAAGGCGTCGAGCGCCTCGCGCAGCGGCGTGTACCACTGCCCGTAGTAGACCAACTCAGCGTAGCGGTGGGCGATCACATCCTTGTAGTGCAGCGTGTCGCGGTCGAGCGCCAGTTGTTCGAGACCCTGGTGCGCCGTCCGCAGGATCGTGCCGCCGGGGGTCTCGTACACACCGTGGCTCTTCATGCCGACGAGCCGGTTTTCGACCAGATCGATGCGCCCGACGCCGTGCCTCGCGCCAATGTCGTTCAGCGTCAGGAGCAGATCAACCGGTCCCAGGCGCTCACCGTTAACGCTCACCGGCACACCCTGCTCAAACCCGACAGTCACATACTCCGGTTCGGACGGCGCCGCTTCGGGCGCGGTCGTCAGGGTGTACATCGCCTCTTCCGGCTCCTGCCAGGGATCTTCGAGGATGCCGCCTTCGTGCGACATATGCCAGATGTTGCGGTCGCGGCTATAGATCGATTTGAGCGTCGCAGTCACCGGGACGTTATACTCAGCGGCGTAATCGAGCGCATCCTCACGGCTGCGGATGTTCCACTCGCGCCAGGGAGCGATGACCCTGAGATGGGGCGCAAACGCCATATACGTCAGTTCAAAGCGCACCTGGTCATTTCCCTTGCCGGTGCAGCCGTGCGCCAGCGCATCGGCGCCTTCCTGCAGCGCAATTTCCGCCTGACGGCGGGCAATCAGCGGGCGCGCCACCGACGTGCCGAGCAGGTAGGTGCGTTCGTAGACCGCGCCGGATTGGAGCAGCGGAAAGAGAAAATCACGCACGAACTCTTCACGCAGGTCTTCGACATAACACTTCGACGCGCCGGTTGCAATCGCTTTCTCCTCAAGCCCGCTCAACTCATCGTCCTGCCCGATATTGGCGCAGTAGCAGATGATGTCGGGGTTGCCATAGTTCTGTTTGAGCCAGGGAACGATAATGCTGGTGTCAAGACCACCGGAATACGCCAGAACGACTTTGTTGACTCTGATGCTCATGATGGTTCCTCATCGATCTTCAGGGAAGTGCCCGCTGAATTGGTTTCCGCCGTCGTCGTCAGACGATAGTGTTCTTGCAAGGAACGGACGCGCAGTTCTTTTTCGCGCAGCGCCTTGATTGCGCTGACTGTCGCCGCCGCGCCCGTGAGGGTCGTCACCAGCATCACCCCGTAGCGAATGGCTGCCGAGCGCAACGCCTGGCCGTCGGCATAGGCGCGCGACCCCAGCGGGGTGCTGATCACCAGCCCCACCTTGCCCGACGCAATCAGATCGACGGTATGCGGTGAACCTTCGGAGACCTTGTTGACCGTGATCGCTGGCAGACCCAGTTGATGGAGCCATGCCGCTGTGCCGCGCGTGGCATAGATCGTAAAGCCGAGTTTCACCAGGTCGCGCGCAATGCGCCCAATGGCGCCCTTGTCGTAGTCGTTGACGGTCAGCAGTGCGCCGCCGCTGGTCGGAATACGCTGATTGGCGCCCATTTCGGCTTTGGCGAAGGCATGCCCGAACGTCGAGGCGTGCCCCATCACTTCGCCAGTCGAGCGCATTTCGGGGCTGAGGAAGACCGCTGCGCCGGGGAACTTATCGAACGGCAGGACGGCTTCCTTCACGAAGAAGCCGTTGAGCGGCGGCTCGCGCGTGAACCCCAATTCGGTCAGTTTCTTACCGGCAGC
>DAOTWI010000696.1:0-18300 GCA_034436075.1 Roseiflexus sp. | reverse complement strand
CTGAGAACTGAGAACTGAGAACTGAGAACTGAGAACTGAGAACTGAGAACTGAGAACTGAGAACCGAGAACCGGATCGCTGCTTGCCTCTTGCCGCTCACCTCTCGTCTCTTGCCTCACTTCCCTTCCCCATGTTCAACGTTCAACACGCCACCTTCCACCCTTCCCGCTTCCCATGCCTGCCCCTGGTATCCACCAGGGACACGAAGGGGCACGAAGGGGCAATCCAACCTTCTGTCCCGCCTGCACCCCTCTCGCCTCTTGCCTCGCGCCTTGTTTCACGTTCAACGTGCAACGATCATCTGCAATCTTCAACTCTTTGCGACCGTCACTTCGCCTCCAACTCAGGCAGACGCTGACCTTCCCACCTCTTCATACGACAATTCCACGGCAGGGAGCGCGACACACATCACCGAACCGTCGCTGCCAGTGCGTTCGAGCCAGATCTGCCCGCCAAGCGCCTCAATGTCGCGGCGCGCCAGGCTCAACCCCAGGCCAACGCCTGGCAGTTCCGCCAGTGCGCGTGTGCGACGACCCCGGTAGAATGCGTTAAACAACAAATCGCGCTCATCGGGAGGAATGCCAGGTCCCTGATCTTCAACCATAATAACGGCAAGGCCGTCGCGCACATCGGCGGCAATCGTCACGGTTCCCTGGTCGCTATACCGGATAGCATTATCGATCACCTCATGCAACGCACGACGCAGATTGGTGGCTTCACCCCACGCTGCGAGTCCTTCAGGCGCCTGCACCCGCAGACTCAGCCCTTTTGCGCGCACGGAAGGCATGAAGGACTCTGCAACTTCTTCGAGCAGTGGTAGAAGTTCGATGGATGACGATGGGCGCCGGATATGGGGGGCTACATTCTCGAAGGTGTGATCGAGTAAAAGGACCCGATCGACCAGTGTTTCAAGTTGCAGAATGCTGTTGCGCACCACGTGGCTGAGATCACGCATCAGTTCGGGTTGGCGCGTAAGCAGTTGCAACGCCAGCGACAGGCTCGTAACCGGTGTGCGGAGTTCGTGCCCGACATGCTCGATGAACTGATCCTTCAGTTTGTCGAGGCGACGAAGCTGGCTGTTGAGGCGCGCGATTTCGGTGTATGCACGTGTATTTTCGAGGGCGCTGGCAATCGCAGGCGCCAGGGTGATGAGCAGGCTGATCGTTTGGGGTGAATATCCACGGCGGCTCATCGGCCATCCGCATCCATAGAGGCCAACCAGACGGCTGCCGATCCGCAGTGGAACGAGGAGACCGATCCCCTGCGCAACGAACGGGCGCGACCATTCATCATCGGCATGCGCGGGAACACGAAGATAATCGGGACAGCGACGCACTTTGCCAATACTCACCCCCTGCGCCAGGATCGTCGCTCCTGGCAAATGCGCTTCCTGACCAATTGCGACAAACATCTGATCTTCAGGCGGTTCGAGCATCCAGAGGGTCGCACGGTACAACCGTAACCGGTGCGGCAGGTCGTCGATGAGGAGCGCGCGCAGCGCCTCGGGTTCGATCGTATGACTGAGTGCAGCGCTGAATTCGCGCAGGATTTCTTCGCTATCCTGCCAGCGCAGACGCAGCAACCAGTTGCTGAATACGACCAGCCGTCGTCGCACGGGAATGATCAAGACCGCCATCCCGACTGATGCCAGCATATGGGTTGTCATCTGATCCCGGATCCCGATCCAGAGCAGGATCGTGAGCAGACCAAAGTACAGCGCGATCAGGAAGAGCGCCAGGCTGACATTGACCAGGACCATGCCAAGCAGTCGCGCCCGTAAATATGTATCCACTAAAGTGGATTTTCTCTCCACGGTCGTCTCCCATGGATCATTTCCCGCATGAAAGAAAACGCTACTACAGTACATCACAGGTACGATGAATCCCCTGCTGTCTATTCGCCGGTAAGACCACAGAGACACAGAGGACACAGAGGAGAGTTGAGGAAGAAAAAGGTGTCGCAACGAGGGCAACACCCCTCACACTCCAAAAACTCTGCACGTGTGAGAGAAGGGGCGCCCCGCTGTGGGCGCCCCGCGATGAACGTCTTCGAGGGAAAGATGGGTGGCAGGCGCCTCACCATGCAGCGCGAAGGACTGCCAGCGCGTCGTCATACTCCACCGGACGCGGGTTGCTCATGATCGCCCCGTCCATCAAGGTTCCCTCGGCAAGCGCGGGCAGCGCGTCTTCCGGCACGCCAACATCACGCAGACGGGCAGGCAATCCGCAATCGGCGGCAAGTTTCGCAACCGCGGCGATCCCGTCGGCGATCACGTCCTCTTCGGGGCGTCCGCCTGCATTAACACCCATGGCGCGCGCGATCCGAACCAGGCGGTTGGGCACGACTGAAGCATTGAAGCGCATACCATGCGGCAAAAGGATCGAATTGGCCGTGCCATGATGAACGTGGTATGCCGCGCCGACGGTGTGAGAGGCGGCGTGGATGATGCCGGTGTTGACGCCAATGCCCGTCGTTGAGAATGCAATCCCTGCGATAGCAGCGGCGATCAGCATATTGCCGCGCGCTTCGAGATCATCGCCGTTGTGCGTAGCCGCGCGCAGATGGTTCGAGATCATGTCGATCGCCTGAAGCGCCAGGCTGTCGGTAATCGGGTTGGCGCCAACGCCGACGAAGGTCTCAATGGCGTGGCTGAGCGCATCCATGCCGGTGGCTGCCGTCAGGCGCGGCGGCAGCGTGCGCGTCATCTCCGGGTCGAGGATCGCCAGTTCTGGTCCCAGGTATGGGCTGAGGAAGAAGAGTTTCTGTTCGGACTGCTCATCGCGAATGACCGCAACCGGCGTGACCTCGCTGCCGGTGCCGGCGGTCGTCGGAATGGCAATCATGGGGAAAAGCGGACGTGCGAGCAGATTTGCGCCCTGATAATCGTACAGTGTACCGCCCTCGGTCAACAGGATGCGCATGGCTTTGGCGGTATCAAGAGCCGAACCGCCGCCAACCGCGATCAGCACGTCAGCGCCGGCATCGCGCGCCACGGCGGCGCCCTGATCGACCGTCGCCACCGACGAGTCGGGCGGAACATCGGTAAAAGCGCCGGCGACGTCAACAGACCCTTCCAGCGCTTCGCGCACCCGGTTGAGCAACCCTGCCTGCGCCACGCCAGGATCGGCGACGAGCAATGCGCGTTGTACGCCGAGTTGTGCGACCTCGTTGGCAAATTCACGCACCAGACCGATCTTGTACATCAAGCGGGTGCGCATGTGGTACTCGAAGAATTCGATCATGTCACTCCTCCTGAAGCCCCTCTCGAACACGACGGAGTAAAGCGCGGCACTCGACCGCGTATTCCGCCAGCGCGTGATCACCGCGAGCGCGGGCGCTGGCAGCCAGTTCAAAGAGCGCGGTTTGCGCCGCATCGGTCAGCAGTGCAGGATGCTCGCCGACGGCCGTGGCGAGTGCATCAGCCTCGTGACCAGCGCGCAAGAGCGCATCGATCGCCCGGCGCAGCCCCTCGTCGCCAGTCATCTCGGCGCGCAGGCGCGCCAGCGCATCGCGGCGCAGTTCAATCGCCTGCGCCAGATGTTCGTTGCCTTCATCCAGCGCTGCGTCGACACGCGCTGCCAGTTCATCGTCCACCCACGGTTCGAGCAATGTCGGGTAATCAGCGACGGCTTCCCGCAGCACACGCGGGCTTTCGGCACGCAGAAACGCCTGATACGCCTGATCCGCAAGGTGGAGCGCTCCCGGCTCACGGTTCGACGGCGTGGCAGAAAGCTCAGCGTCGGGGCAATCCTGATGGTCGCCAGGCATGGCGCCAGCGCGTAGATCGGTGAGCAGGACGCGCGCTTCGGTCAGCGCGCGAGCGATGTCGTACTCCGCCTGAGCGCGGGCGGCGCCGATGAGGTGTTCGATAACCGCATCGGCATCCGGCGTCCTGAGCACGGGATGCCGATCAACAACCGCCGCAGCCTCCGCGGCGGTATCGGCAGCAATCAGTTCCTCAAGAGCAATGACGATGGCATCGGGCGCAGCCGAAGCGTCCCCTGGTTCAACCGGCGGCGGAGGCGCCTGAACATTGCGGGGACGAGCCGGAGTCTCCGGTGAGCGCGGAGCGAAGCGTCTGCCGCGACGCAGCATTGCTTTCCGCACGCCACCGGTTTCGACTTCCACCTGCACATCGCCGAGGTAGGGGAGACGCGCTTCTTCGGGAAGGCTGCCAACCAGAACATACAGCAGTTCCTGCGCCCGTTCGCGCCACACATGCTCTGGCGCGCCGGCGGGCGCTGCAAAATAGACGCGCCGCCCGTCCGGATCGTGGACGAGCAGCGGACCGCCGGCGTCTGACTGATGGCCGCACTGCGGGCAGGCCACCACATTGAGCTCGCCCGACAGCAGCATGTCGGCCAGATCGGGACGTTCGCGCGCATCGAGAAGTGTCCAGATCTCCGCTTCGAACGGCGTACGGCAGGCGGGACACGTCAGCGAAGCAAGTTCGGCATACGAGATCGACATACGAGTAACAGGCGACAGATGCCAGGCGAAGTGCGCTCCTCAATGCACGAGCAACCGCCTGAACATCTGTCGCCTCCGTTGCACCAACCGCTGCACAGACGCAGCGCAGCGTCATCCTCTGGCAGATGGCGCTCCTGCAGATTCCATCGCTGGCGCGCCCGCGAGTTTCGCCTTTTCTTCTTCGACCAGCACGCGCCGCAGCACCTTGCCCACCATAGTCTTGGGCAATTCGGCGCGGAACTCGACTTCACGCGGCACCTTGTACGGCGCGAGGTGCTGTTTGCAAAACTCTCGAATCTCGTCCGGCGTCGCACTCTCGCCTGGCTTGAGCACGATGAACGCCTTGATCGTATCATCGCCGCGCGTTGGATGCGGAATGCCGACGACCACCGCCTCGAGCACCTTGGGATGCGTGAAGAGCACTTCCTCGACATCGCGTGGCAACACCTTGTAGCCCGACGCGATCATCATATCCTTCTTGCGATCAACGATGTAGAAGTACCCTTCCTCATCGACCTTGCAAATATCGCCGGTACGCAGCCATCCGTCGGGGGTAAACGTCGCTTCGGTCTCCTCAGGGCGATTCCAGTACCCCTTCATCACCATCGGACCCTTGACGACTAGTTCGCCTTCTTTGTCCGAGCCGAACGGAATGTCTTCCCCTGTTTCCAGATCGATGATCTTTGCATCGACATCCGGCAGCGGAATGCCTATCGACCCCTTCTTGCGCTTGCCGAACACCGGGTTGCAATGCGAGACCGGCGAGAGTTCCGTCATACCGAAGCCTTCAACCAGACGCCCGCCGGTAATCTGCCCAAACTTCTCCTGGACTTCGATGGGCAGCGGCGCCGAGCCGCTGATGCAGGCTTTGATCGACTTCAGATCATACTCATTGATGCGCGGATGGTTGACGATGCGAATATACATCGCTGGCACGCCGGGGAAGAGGGTCGAGCGCTCGCGCTGCATCACATCCATCACATGATCGAGTTCGCGCGGGTTGGGGACGATGGTCAACTCGCCACCCAGGTAGAGGCCATAAATCATTGCGACGGTCATGCCATAGACGTGGAAGAACGGAATGGCGCACATCATCTTTTCCGCGCCATAGTCGGTCTTCGTGAGCCACGACGCCACCTGCACCGTATTCGCCACCAGGTTGCGATGGGTCAGCATCGCCGCTTTGGGCAGGCCTGTCGTCCCACCGGTATACTGGAAGAGCGCAACGTCCTCGGGTTGCACATCGACTGCCGGCGGATTGGGCCCATAGCGTTCGAGCAGATGCTGGAACAGGTAGACGCTCGAGTCATGTGCGACATCGACCCAATCGGGCTGTTTGCTCTGCTTGGCGTGAACCAGGAAGCGCGACAGCGGGCCAAGCGTATCGTAGATATGCGCCACAATCACGCGCTTGAGCGGCGTTTCGGCGCGAATCTCCTGCAAGCGCGGATAGAACAGATTCAGCAGCACGATCGTCTCAGAGCCGCTATCGACCAGTTGATGCTTCAATTCGCGCGCGGTGTACGTGGGGTTATTGTTGACGACGATAGCGCCGATGCGCATTGCCGCAAAGAACGCAATCACGTAGTGCGGCGAGTTGGGCAGCATCAGCGCCACACGATCGCCCTTGCGCACTCCCAGCTGGTAGAGTGCATTGGCGAAGCGATCGACTATTTCGTTGATCTTCTGGTAGGTCATCTTACCGCCGACGGTATACAGACCGCGCGCCAGATAGCTCAACACAAAATTGGTTGCCGTGTTGTACGGATACTTTCTCGTACTCTCCGCCAGAAAGTGGTTCAGGGTGACGTTGGGGATTTCGACAGAACGCGGCACATTCGGCTCATAGCTCGCAAACCAGGGGCGATCCATACTGTTGTTCATGATACATGCTCCTTTGCATGGCGTCAGGCGGCGCACCAGACCCCATCAACTTTTTCGCTGCGAATCAGACAAATCAGCGCCGTCGAGTGAACCTTCGACTGCCGCGCTGCCAGGCGTATGTCGCCTGGCAGCAGCGTTTCCCTGAGTCCGCAACGCTACACGTCGTCGCGTAACCAACCGCGCTCACGCGCAATAAACTTGACAGTGGCATCGTCGGGCGGGTAGAGACCGGCCGCCTGATAGGCGTATGCCAGCAGCGCCGCTCCGCCGATCATACCGATACCCAATCCGATAAGAAATGCTAGTGCGCCCACAACGTTGCGCATGACCGAAACTCCTCTCGCAGTATCCGAAGCCTCAACCTGCCTGCCTGAACAGGTGCATCCGTATGATACCGCACAGCGCGCCATTGCGTCAACTGCTTTCGGACGCGGCGCGTCATCTGCGGCGCAACTCGCTGAATGTGCGGCGGTAGCGGATTCACGCTGATCTGCACCAGCCCTGTGCTATAATACATGGCGGTCGCCCCGAACTCACTGGAGAGTCGACGACGCACCCAACTGGCGCCGGCGCCATCATCGCAAACCAGCCATTCCACCAGGCGCATCTTCTCCACGAGGACGGGTTGCGTCCAGGCAGAGACAAGGGCGGAGGTGCGTCATGCTTGCCAGAGCCTATGTGCTGATCGAAGTCGAAGCCGGACACGTGAGCTCGGTGCTCGCCACGTTGCGCGCGATCAAAGGCATCACGCTTGCCGACCCGGTGACCGGTCCGTACGACGTTATCGTGACGATTGAAGTGCCCGACCAGCGCGATATCGGTCGCCTGGTGATGAATGAACTGCACGGCATTCCAGGGATCAAGCGCACAGTGACGTGTCTGGCGATCTGAAATCGAAAGACAGCGCCGCGCAGGGTGTAGAACTGTCGCAGCACGCTGCGACAGGCGTTGATACCTGTTCAGACGCGGGATGACAGGGTGATACGGTGCCCCGGCTCAATGGAAAACCAGAGTTTGCTGTGATCGGTCTCGGGCGATTCGGCAGCAGCCTGGCGTTGACCCTCGCCGAACGCGGGTTCAGCGTTCTGGGCATCGATCGCGACCGTGCGATCGTCCAGTCGCTTGCTGATCGCCTGACCCAAACCGTCGCCCTCGACTCGACTGACGAGCATGCATTGCGCGCCGTCGATATTCCTTCGTTCGATACAGTTGTGATCGCCATCGGGTCAAACTTCGAGGCGAACCTGCTGACCACCGTAGCCGTCAAATCGCTGGGTGTACCGCACGTTATCTGCAAAGCAACGACTGATCGCCAGCGAACGATCCTGCTCCGCGTCGGCGCGGATCGCGTTATTCTGCCAGAGCACGAAGCCGGATGCCGTCTGGCGCAGGAACTCGCCGCTCCAGGCATGGTCGATCAGATTGCACTGGGTGTCGAGCACAGCATCACCGAATTGCGCGTTCCATCATCACTCGTTGGCCATACGTTGCGCGAATGCGATCTACGTCGCCGGTATGGGGTGACCGTACTGGCGGTCAAGCGCGGCGAGCATCTGACGGTTTTTCCGGCGCCAGATTTTACCTTTGCGCAAGGCGACCTGCTGGCGGTCATCGGTGAGAATCAAAGCGTCACACGGATTGCCGAACTGAAATGATCTTCTTGCCGCGCTCCCCGGCGCGTCGGTCCACCCGACCACGTCCCATGCCAGCTGCATTGCGCCTGGTGATCGGACTGGCGATCCTGGTTGCTGCAGGCACACTGGCGCTCATGCTGCCAGGAATGGGCGCAGAGCGACCCCTGCAATGGAACGAGGCGCTGTTCACGGCGGTCTCGGCGTTGAGTGTGACCGGTCTTTCGATTATTATCCCCATCCAGGATCTCAGTCTTGCCGGTCAGATTGTTCTCCTGCTGCTCATCCAGATCGGCGGCGTCGGGTTTATGGTCATGGCGGTCATCGTCTTTCAGTTGCTAGGCAGACGCATCTCACTGACGGATCGCCTGGCGCTGACCGACTCGATGGGATTGCTGGTACCCGGCGCCATTGTGCAACTGGTGCAGCGCGTCTTGCTGACGGTGCTGCTGATCGAATCCATCGGCGCGGCATTGCTCTGGGTCCACTGGCGCGATATGCTGGGACCGGAACGCGCCTTGTTGTATGCAATCTTTCACTCGGTGTCCGCCTTCTGCAACGCGGGTTTCGACCTGTTCAGCGGGTTGCCGCAACATCCGTACGGCATTCCGAACGATAGCGTCACGCTTGCGATCCTGGGGACGCTGATCTTCCTCGGCGGATTGGGCATTCCGGTGCTGGCGGAATTGCTCACCTTCTGGCGGGTCCGCTTCTCGCTGCATACGCGCATTACACTGACCGTTGTCATCACGTTGGTGGTGATCGGCGCAGGCGGGTTATTTCTGACGGAACAGCAACCCCGACATCCCCTGGCGCACGAACCGCTCGACCGTCAGATCGCACTGGCGCTCTTTCAGTCGATTTCGACGCGCACTGCCGGATTCAGCGCCTTTCAACCGCTGGACGATCTATCACCTGCTGGCCGATTGCTGACGATTGTGCTGATGTTCATCGGATGTGCGCCAGCATCGATGGGCGGCGGCATCACGACCGGAACATTTGCGGTGTTGATGCTGGCAGTCGGCGCCTATGCGCGCGGTCTCGCATCACCACAGATCGGCGGACGCACTCTGGCGCCGCAGACGGTGCGCAAAGCAGCAGCCATTCTTACCGTCTCGCTCCTTCTCGTGCTGACAGCCACATGGCTCGTCCTGGCGACCCACGAGACGTCGCTCGACGATGCGCTATTCGAGGTGGTTTCAGCGTTTGCGACTTGTGGCTTATCGCTGCAACTGACCAGTGAACTGAACCTGTTTGGGCAGATGGTGATCTGTGTGATGATGTTCTGGGGGCGTCTTGGGGCGCTGACACTGGTTGCGGCGCTGGCGCACCAGCGGCCGCAACTGGTGGCATACCCCGAAGAGCAGGTGCTTATCGGGTGACGTGGGCTGCCGTGTCAGGCATTGAAGACAAAGGCGTTGAGCGACAGAGTTAACCCGATCAGAACCAGGGCTGTAATCAGAACGGCTATCGCCTGTGCCACACCCAGCGGAAGCGATCGGGTGACCGAAAGTGATGTGAAGCGTGTTTCCGGCGCCGACTGTGCCATAACCGCATCCCTCCTGTTTTTTCTTTTAGCATACCGGTATGTGCGTCAGGAAGGAAGGGCAGGGCGCCTCAGAGTCACCGGGTATTTTTCCCTCTTGCAATCCACGAAGCGCACGAAGGCGCACGAAGCACTTTACTCACCCTTCGCGCTCCTTCGTGGATTCCTATCCGCTCATCCACCAGGCGCACAAAGGTATACGAAGCACTTTACTCACCCTTCGTGTCCTTCGCGTCCTTTGTGGATAATTGACGATCTATGCTGGCATCACCTGCCCGCATCCCGCACATCCCCCAGCGGGCCGGTGCCGCGCTGCGGGCGAGCGGCTCCGCCATCGACACCGCGCAGGGTATGGCGTCGCGTATCGTAGTGCCCCTTGAGCTCATCGACGACCGTCCCCTTCCAGAGGGGGACGCCGATCATATACGCTGCACGCCCGATCATATGCGACGCGACCGGCGCAGTGAGGAACAGGAAGAGCACCCCCGCGACGGCGCGCACCGTGATCGTAATATCGGCGGCCGATACCGCGACTGACAGAAGCACGCATCCGGTGCCGAGCGACGACGCCTTGGAGGCTGCCGACATGCGCAGAAAGATGTCGGGCAGGCGAACGATGCCGATGCCTGCCAGCAAAAGCAGGAGCGTTCCGATGATCAGCAGTGCGACGCTGACGATCTCTTGAATCAGACTGATCATATGCGTCGCTCCGCGTAATACGCAAAGGCGATCGTACCGATAAAGCCGATCAATCCGACGACCAACGCCGCATCGAGAAAGGCGGGTTGGTTGTTGATCAGCGCATACGCAGCAAAGATCGCAATCGCAACCGTTCCCATTACATCGAGCGCCACCACGCGATCGGGCAGGCTTGGTCCGCGCACCAGGCGAATGACCGGCAACGCAACCGCAATGCTCAGCAGCGGCAGAACCACCCATAGTGCAATCATCTGTACCATCAGTTGAACACCTCGTACACTAGTCGCTCAAACCCGTCCTTGATGCCGCGCCGGAACTGTTCCGGATCGCCAATATCAATTGCGTGCACATACAGGCAACTGCGGTCGTCAGCCACATCGAGGCTCAGCGTACCCGGCGTCAGCGTGATCAGATTGGCAAGCATGGTGATTTCGGCGTCGGAGCGAATATCGAGCGGAATGGCGACGATGCCGGGCTTGATCTGTTCCTTCGGCGTCAGCAGCACCACACGAGCCACGTTGATGTTCGCCAGAATGATTTCCCAGAGCACGTAGACCACAAAACGAACGATTTGCGGCGCCTTAACGAAGTAGCGTTCACCGCGCAGTTGCCGGCGCAGCACCCAGAGAATGCCATACCCGAGTACGAAGCCGAACGCCAGATCGAGCGGGGTAAACTGGCCCGTTAGCGCGCTCCAGGCGATTGCCAGCAAAACATTCAACAAGAACATGATCGCACCTCAGCGGAGCGCCAGCGACGCACTCTGCACCGCTGCGATATACTCCGACGGATCGAGCAGTTGTTCAGCAGCGCGCTGCGCCAGATCGTAGAACGGTTGCACCGACAGCCCGATCACGACCGTCACCAATGCCAGCCCAACGACCGGCGCGACCATAAACGCCAGGCTCGGCGTATTGGGTTGGGTCGGCGTTGGCGCTTTCTTCCAGAACGCCTCCGCCCAGATTTTGGTCATCGAGAACACGGTCAGCAGACTGACGACAAGCGATACAGCGACGATGATATACTGTTCGACCTGCAACCCCGCCTGCACCAGCATCAATTTTGCCCAGAACCCGGAGAGCGGCGGGAAGCCCGCCAGCGAGAACGCCGGGATCAAAAACAGGATTGCCAGCCAGGGGTATGATTTGTACACATCGCCGAGGTCTTTCAGTTCATACGAACCACGCAGGCGATGGACAATGCCGCTGACCAGGAACAGGTTCATCTTCACGATGATGTGGTGCATAATGTAAAACACCGCTCCCGCCAGCGCCAGCGAGGTGAACAGCCCCAAACCCATGATCATGTAGCCGATCTGGCTGATGATATGGAACGACAACACCCGGCGGAACTCATTCTGCGCCACTGCGCCGAGCACGCCGGTCACCATCGTCAACCCTGCCAGCAACAGGATCAATCCGTGGGTGAGCGCAATATTCTGCACGAACAACAGTGAAAACACCCGGATCAGCGCATAGACGCCAACCTTGGTCAACAACCCGGCGAAGATCGCCGAAACAGCGATCGGCGGCGTATGGTACGATGCCGGCAGCCAGGCGAAGAGCGGAAAGATTGCGGCTTTAATGCCGAACGCGACCAGAAACAGCATCGCCAGCGTCATCACCATGCCCGGTTGATCGAGCAACGCCAGTTGCTGCGCTAGATCGGCCATGTTGAGCGTTCCGACCGCGCCATACAGGATCCCGACGGCGCTGAGGAAGAGCGCCGACGAGAGCAGGTTAAGCGTCACATACTTGATCGAGCCCTCGAGTTGCGCCCGTTCGCCGCCTAACGCCATCAGCACGAACGACGACATCAGCAGCACCTCGAACCAGACGTACAGGTTGAAAATGTCGCCCGTCAGGAATGCGCCGCAGATTCCCATGAACATAACGTGGAGCAACGGATAGTAGCCAAACCGCTCACGCGCTTCATCCATGCTGCCCAGCGAATACACCGCAACCGCGAGCGCCGTCAATCCAGTGATAACCACCATGATTGCGCTAAGGAGATCGGCAACGAACGAAATGCCGAATGGCGCGGGCCAGTCGCCCAGTTGCGTTGCCTGAACGCCATTACGAGACACACTGTCCAGCAACACGATCCCCGCAATCAGCAGCAGCGCCGCGCCAACAACGTTCAATGCGCGGTGAATGTCGCGTCGTCCCCAGAACAGAAGCATGATAATGCCGGTCAGGAAAGGAATGAGCACCGGCAGCATTAACAGAACATCCATGACCATCTCTCAGAACAATCCAGTGCTTACTATCAACCCTGCTTCAATGTTCCGTCGTTCTCAATTCGTCGATATCATCCGCGCCGCAACTGCGGTAGGCGCGACGAAACAGCACAATCGTGAACGCCTGAACGCCAAAACCAATGACGATGGCTGTCAGAATCAGCGCCTGCGGCAACGGATCGGCATATGGCGCGATTGGCGCCTCAGCGCCGACGGGAACCAGCGGCGGATTGCCGCGCGTCACGTGCGAAACGATGAAGATCAACAGGTTGGCGGCATATCCAAGCAGCGCCAGACCAAGCACAATTTTCACAATACTGCGTCGCATAATCATATACAGACCCGCAGCGTACAACACGCCAATGACAATCGCCCAGATAAACTCCATCGCGCTACTCTCCTTCCGCCTCGAAGAGCGCAAACATAATTGTCACGGTAATGCCAACCACCACCAGGTAGACGCCAACATCGAACAGCAGCGGTGTGCCGACTTTCCCGATCACCGGCAACGGTTCTTTATACCAGAGCCCGGTCATCAACGGCAACCCCAGAAAGAGTGAGAGCAACGCACTCACCACGGCGACCAGCAACCCTGCGCCGATCAAGCGTTGAGGGTCGATCCGCAGCGTGTTCTGCGCCTGCGCGACACCATACACGGCAGCGTACAACGTAAATCCTGCACCTGCGACCAACCCGCCAACGAACCCGCCACCCGGCTCATTATGCCCCCGGATGAGCAGAAATATCGAGAAAATAAGCATCAATGGCAGCAACAGACGGGTTGCAGTCGCCAGAATCAGCGAATGCATCGACATCCTCCATCAAGCATCGATCGTCTCGGTGCGCTCATGCGGCACACCATTGCCCATCTGTGCGTCAGCGTCCTTGTCCTCACCGTGTTCAGGCGCCAGCACCAATCTGAGCAGCGCGTAGATTCCGATGGCTGCCACGCCAAGCACGGTGATCTCGCCCATAGTATCAAAGCCGCGAAAATCGACCAGAATGACATTGACCACATTCCGACCGAATGCCTGCGGTACACTGTTCTCCGCCAGAAAACCGCTCACCCGCGACTCGGTCGGCGATGCCAGCGCCATCAGAGTCAGAACAGTCATCAGTGCGCCTCCGGCAATTGCAAGCCCTGCCGAACGCACCCGCGCGCCTGCGGTTGAAAGATTGCCGAAGCGCGGCAAACGATAGACGACCAGTACAAACAGAATGGCCACCAGCGTCTCGACGGCAAACTGCGTGATCGCCAGATCAGGTCCGCTGAACAGTAGGAAAACCAGCGCCGTGCCGTAGCCGACGAATCCCAGACCGACAACGGCGGCCATGCGCGATGTCGCACGGATGACGAATGTTGTGGCAGCGATGATAATCAGCGCCACCATCAGTTCGTACACCCGTACATCCATCCAATTCGACGGTATGGTGATTGCCACCTGCCCCATGATCAGCATAAATGTAGCCAATGCCAGGGTAGTTGTAATAATCAACCCGATGTAAAACCGCAAATACCCATTCTGCAGCCTCTGGGTCTGCCAGGTTGCCAATGCGAGCATGCCATCGACGGCGCGTTGATACCACCCCTCTGCTCCCCACGGCGCCAGCGGCGCAGCCGCAGCGGCGATGCGCCTGAAGACGCTGCTTGCCCGGTACAATCCTGCACCAACCAGCAGCGTCACCACGCTCAACGCCAGCGCCTGACCCGCCGCACCTTCAATGCCAGCCCACAGGAGCAGTTCGATCTCCTTTGGTTTGCCGATCACTGCACTCGTCGCAGGACCAATCAGGGCATCGCCGGCCTGAGCCGAGAGCAACCCCGCACCGAGCCCTGCAAGCGCTAACACGACCGGACCAAGCCACATGCTCAGCGGCGCTTCGTGCGCGTGCTTCGGCGTATGCACCGGTTGACCGAAGAATACCCGCAGCGACGCCAGACCAGCCGCGACAACGGTGAGCATATTCGTCAGGAGTGCCACAATAAGCAAGAGCGGCTCTTCCAGGTTCGCCTTATACTGAACCTCCTTGGCGATGAAACCGAACATCGGCGGCAAGCCAGCCATCGAAATCGCTGCCAGCATTGCCGCTGCCGCTGTCATTGGCATAGCGGCGCGCAATCCGCCAAGGTTCGTGATGTCGCGCGTGCCGGTCTCGTGATCGACCGACCCGGCAACCTGGAACAGTGCGCCCTTGTACAGCGCGTGGCTCAGCGTAAAGACCATCGCCGCCTTGAGCGCCTCGTCAGTGCCGATGCCAATGAGCGTGACCAGCGTGCCCAGCGCCGAAACAGTGGTATACGCCAGAATGCGCTTCAGGTCCGTTTGCTGCACCGCCAGGAACGAACCAGCGATCATGGTGGCGCTGCCAAAGCCGGTGAGCAGCAATTGCCACGCCTCCGTGCCGCCAAGCGCGGGGTTGAGCCGCGCCAGCAGAAAGACGCCCGCCTTCACCATGGTTGCCGAGTGCAGGTACGAACTGACCGGCGTTGGCGCTTCCATGGCGCCAGGAAGCCAGAAGTGAAACGGAAATTGCGCCGATTTGGTGAACGCGCCGAACAAGACCAGCGCCAGGATGCCACCGTACAGCGGATGCGCCCTCACCACATCACCCTGCGTCAGTATCTCGCTGATCTCCAAGGTCCCGGCGACCTGCCCGAGCAACACCATTCCCGCCAGCAGCGCCAGACCGCCGATGCCGGTTACGAGCAGGCTTTGCAACGCCGCCTTGCGCGCTTTTTCATACTCGTGCTTGTAGCCGATCAACATGTAGGAACTGATCGTGGTCAATTCCCAGAAGACAAACAGACCGATCAGGTTATCGGAGGTGACGATGCCGAGCATGGCCGCCATGAAGATCAGCAGCAGCGTCAGCATCCGCCCAAGCATCGGATCGTTCGCCAGATAGCCGCCAGCATAGATCAGCACTAGCGTGCCGATGCCGGTGATCAGCAGGGCGAAAAGCAGGCTCAACCCGTCGATGCGAAACGACAGATTGACGCCCAGACCTGGAACCCATGCGTAACTGAAGCGCAGCGCCTCGCCGCCGACCACTGCCGGAACCAGGCTGATGAAATAGATCATCAACGCAAACGGCAGCAGCGCCGCGATCCATCCTGCGTGGCGCGGTGCGAAGCGGTGCAGCCATGGCGCTACGATGGCGCCGCCAAATCCAGAAAGAACCGCTGTCAACATCTGCATTGCTCAGAAACAGTACGGGGTCCGAAGCGTTCCGTCCACTCCGGCCCCGCAATCCCATACACTCTACAGTATATCACGCTTCACCGGCTCCCTGGCAGGGTACTCTTTCCCACTTTACCGACAAACTTTGCCTGAATGATCTGATGGTGAGAACGCGCAGCGCACTGGGCGGTGACGAGTGGTTAGTGACAAACGCCTGCCTGTCACCTGCGCCGCTGCGCCTGGGAATGCAGGCGCTTTGGGGCGGCTCTGCGCCTTTGTGTGAGATTATTCACTCTGTTAATACGAGTACAACCGCAGTGTGGATGGGCAGCCGCCAGCACCCGCCGCCCCGTCAGGTGATGACGGTCACCTCCGCCTGGCGCCTCTCCGGCTCTGGCGCGCTAGTGGCGCCAGCCATTGCCGGGGCGCCATCCCACCCGCCCAGGTGACCGTCATCGACCCTGGCGTTGCCGATTCTTCACTGATCGATCAATCAATTTCTGCTACACTACTCTTGACTGTCCGATCAATCAATGGAGATGGCGATGGTGGCGGCAGATGACAGCGATGTGCGCGATCGGCGGCGCCAGATTATGGATGCGGCGTTGCATGTGTTCAGCACCAAAGGGTTTCAAAAGGCGACAAACCGTGACATTGCCGAGGCGGCGGGCGGCATCTCGCCGGGCTTGATCTACCATTACTTCAAAGATAAGCAGGACCTCTTCTTCTCAATACTGCGCGAGCGCGCTTCGATCATGGCGCTCGTCGATCATCCGCAGCAGTTGATGGACCTGCCGCCGCGCTATGGATTGACCCTCATCGGTCATTCCTATCTGATGATGATGAGCGTCCCGGAAAACGTTGCGGTATTTCGCATCATTCTGGCGGAGGCGCTGCACTTCCCCGAAGTGGCCGTCATGATCCGGCAGCACGTTGTTGATCGCATCTTTAGCGTGCTGCGCGCCTATCTGCAACATCAGATCGATCAGGGACGCCTCCGCCCGCACGATACATCGATCAGTGTGCGCACATTCCTCGGCAGCATTTTCATCCATGTCATTGCGCGCGAGGTGATGCGCCAGCCTGAAGCACTCCAGATCACTAACGATCAGGCGGTTGCCATGGCGGTCGATGTCTTTCTCCACGGGCTGAGCCTCGAAGGAGGTGATGCATAATGTTCAGCCGCCTCTGGCCCGTGATGCGCAAGGAGTTTCTTCACATCCGGCGCGACCCGCGCACGCTGGCGGTGATGTTCATTGCGCCGCTGATGCAGTTGATCCTGCTCGGCTACGCCGCAACCACCGATGTGCGCAATGTGCCGCTGGCGGTGTTCGACCAGGATCGCACTGCCGCCAGCCGCGATCTGGTCGCGGCGTTTGTCGCCTCTGGACAGTTTGCCGTGGCGCAGCGCGTTGGCAGCGAACGCGAACTCGCCGCGCTGATCGACGGCGGCAAGGCGCGCGCGGGTCTGATCATTCCGCCAGGCTACGCCAGCGATCTGCTGGGGCGCCGGGGAGCGCAGGTGGTGTTCGTTCTCGACGGCTCAGACCCGTCGATTGCCGGATCGTCGTTGTCGGCGGCGCGTCTGATCGGGCAAGCGAAGTCGGTCAGCATTCAGACGGAGCGACGTGTTGCGGCTGCACCGCCGCTCGAGGTGCGCACCCGCGTCTGGTATAACCCGGATATGGCGAGCGCCGTGTTCATGATCCCTGGTCTCATTGGTCTGGTGCTCCAGTTGCAGGCGACGCTGCTCACATCATCGGCAATTGTGCGAGAGCGCGAGCGCGGAACGATCGAGCAGTTGATCATTACGCCCATCAGACCGTTTGAATTGATCCTGGGCAAGATTCTGCCCTATGCACTGGTTGCACTGCTGATCACGCTCGAAGTTCTGATCCTGGGAACTTTCTGGTTTGGCGTGCCGATCAAGGGCGATGTCGGGTTACTGCTGGCGATCTCCTGTTTATTTCTTCTTTCAACACTATCGATCGGGCTACTGATCTCGACCGTGGCGAATACGCAGCAGGAGGCGTTTCTGCTAACCTTCCTGACCATGTTGCCGTCGGTCTTTCTCTCCGGTTTCATCTATCCGGTGGCTGCGATGCCTGCGGCGTTGCAGTTCATCAGCGGCATTATTCCGCTGACCTACTACCTGATTGTGGTGCGCGGCATTGTCATCAAGGGAGTCGATGCCGCAGTCCTGCTGCCGCAGATCGGAGCACTGGCGTTGTTTGGCGCAATCCTGATTGTTGCGGCCACGGCGCGTTTCCGCAAGCGGCTTGACTGATGAAGGTTGGGAGGCGATCATGCACCCACGCGCACGAATAGTCGTTCCACTGCTCCTGATAGCGGCGTTGATCGGCGGCGGGTACTGGTGGTTCCAGCAGTCGGCGCAGGCGTGGAACGGCGCCCTCACCGGATCGGGAACCATTGAAGCCGAAGAGGTGCTGGTGACAGCGGAGATTGCCGGACGTGTACAGCGCCTCCTGGCGGACGAAGGGGCGGAGGTGCGCGCCGGGCAGGACCTGGCGCGGATCGATACGGCGCTGCTCGAAGCGCAACTGGAGCAGGCGAAAGCGGCGGTTGCAGTGGCTGAGGCAAATCTGGCGCAGGTCCGCGTCGGAGCGCGCAGCGAGGAAATCGCCATTG